>CAYNIK010000436.1:0-1502 GCA_964397145.1 uncultured Limnohabitans sp. | reverse complement strand
AGATGGTACGAGAAAGTCTACACATCGCAGCAGATGTCTGCATCTACACCAACCACAATTTGGTGGTGGAAAAGGTTACTTCCTGATCTACCCCAATTACTATGAAAAAAGTCGGAAAGAATTTCGACTTTTTTTTATTTCCAGCAAACCAGAACTGCTGTTTTGAAGTTATGTAGGTACACTTCACGATTCCAAATGGACACAGCAACAGCAAAAAAGACGGGTAAAAAAGATTACCAAAAATTGATTTTAGAGGGTTTTGTTTCGCATGTGCTTGAGCATGGCAAAGAACCTGCTTCAATTTTCAAGTTTGCCAAAGATTTAAAAATCAAAGAAGAGGAGTTTTACAATTATTATACCTCTTTTGAAGCCATAAAGTCGGCGATATGGGTAGCCTTATTTGAAGAAACCCATCGCCAATTGGAGGAGCAAGAGGTATACAAGGAATATGCAGTACGCGAAAAATTCCTTTCCTTCCTATTTACCTGGGTAGAGGAACTCAAGAAAAACAGATCCTATCTTTTATCTCTTTATAAGGACAAGTCGACTACCTTCAAGAATTTGCCTGGGGATACAAGAGACTTCAAGGAGCGGTTTAAGGATTTTGCCTCAGAGCTGATCCTAGAGGGAAAAGAAACACAGGAGATTGCTACGCGTCCCTTGATTACAGAGAAATACGATGAAGCCTTGTGGTTGCAAGTAGCCTTCGTATTCCGCTACTGGTTGGACGATAATAGCCCACGATTTGAAAAAACAGACGCTGCCATTGAGAAGTCGGTCAATTTTGCCTTTGACTTAATGGGAAAAAGTGCCTTAGACTCTTTTTTAGACTTAGCAAAGTTTCTTTACCAAACCAAATAAGGAATGTCTGACAAAATAAAAGAACAGGGATCTATTCCTGTTTCTAAAGTTCAGCGTGCGGCCAAATTTATTTCTACAGGAGCGAAGGTAGGGGGGAATTACGTCAAACATTACGCAAAGAAGATGGTCAATCCCTCGCTTAACCGGGAGGAGTTGCACCAAAATAATGCTTCGGATATCTACAACTCCTTGAGTGAACTCAAAGGTTCTGCGCTCAAGGTAGCTCAAATGATGTCCATGGATAAAAATCTACTTCCTCGGGCTTATCAAGATAAGTTTTCGATGGCGCAATACACCGCGCCTCCTTTGTCCTATCCCTTGGTAGTGAAGACTTTCCAAAAGTATTTTCAAAAGACACCTGAGCAACTCTTTGACACCTTCAGCCGATCAGCTATCAATGCGGCTTCCATCGGACAGGTGCACCAGGCAACCCAAGGAGACAAGACATTGGCCGTTAAAATCCAATACCCTGGTGTGGCAGATTCGGTAAGTTCTGACTTGCGACTGGTACGTCCTTTTGCACTTCGCCTACTCAACATGAATGAAAAGGAGTTGGACCACTACATGGGAGAGGTGGAAGAGCGGTTATTGGAAGAAACGGATTACCAGCTCGAAGTCACACGCTCTCGGGAAATCTCAGA
>CAYNIK010000435.1:0-1519 GCA_964397145.1 uncultured Limnohabitans sp. | reverse complement strand
GGACACGTATTGTTTACCCCACGTTCTGTGGATTTGGAAAACCTTCCGTTCGAAAACCCAGTAGACAAGAGCTCTGTATACTTTAGAGGAGGTAACGACATCACTAACCCGAACTGGTTGGTTCGTTACTACAAAAATACTTCTGATGTAAAGCGTTTCTTTAACTCTACTTCTTTGAACTATGACTTCAACGATAACTTCTCCATGACGTATCGTTTGGGTCTAGATACCTACTCAGAATTGCAAGAGATTCTTTACAACAAAGGTGGTGCTACTGCAAACTTGGCTACCAAAAATGGTTACTACAGAACGGTTAACATCAACAACACCATCTGGAACCAAGATTTCATCTTGAACTGGAAAAAAGATTTGTCTGAGAAAATCGGAATGAGCGCCTTGGTGGGTGCAAACTCTCGATTTGACTCTTACATTCAGTCAGGTGTAGCTTCTCAAGGCCAACTGGCATTTGGATTGTTTAGACATTCCAACTTTGCAACTTCATCTAGTAACGATGCCTACTCTGGAGGTACCTTGAACTATGGTGTGGATGAGCGTAGATATGGGGTGTATACCAACATTACCTTGGATTACTCCGATTACCTATTCTTAAACTTGTCTGCTCGTAACGACTGGACTTCTACTGTAGAGAAAGAAAACAGAAGCATTTTGTATCCAGGAGGATCTATTTCCTTCATTCCAACCACTGCATTTGATTGGAATTCTTCTACTGTAAACGACTTGAAATTGCGTTTCGGTTACGGTACTTCTGCAGGTTATCCAAGCCCTTACAGCACGCGTAACGTATTGGCGCAGTCTGCTAGAGCTTTTGATCGTGACGGAGTAGTAACTACTACACACGCGGTATCCAATACTTTGGGTAACCCGAACTTGAAGCCTGAGCTTCATGGTGAAGCAGAATTCGGTGTGGAAGGTGTGATGTTCAACAACAAATTGCGCTTCGACCTTTCTATCTATGAAAAGCAAACCAGAGATTTGATTACTAACGCTCCAATTGACCCTGCAACAGGATTTACTTCTACAGCAATCAACATTGGTAAGATCAGAACTCGTGGTGCTGAATTCCAGGCTACTGTAACTCCAATCTCTACAGCTTCTGGCTTTGAGTGGAACTCTACCTTGAACTGGGGTAAGTATAGAACTGAAGTAGTTGAGTTGGGTGGAGGATTGGAAGAAGTGGTAATCGCAGGATTTACCGATTTGGGTAACTTCGCGATCCCAGGTCAGCCTTTCAACGTAATCAAGGGTATTGGTTTTGACCGTGACCCTGCAACTGGTCAGCCAATTATCTTGACTTCTGGTGTACACAAGCCAACCAACGAGCCTGTAATTTTGGGCGATCCTAACCCAGCTTGGACTGGATCATTCATCAACAGCTTCTCTTACAAAGGCTTTACCCTTTCTGCCATGATGGAATACCGTCACAAAGGGGTGATCATGTCAAATACAGTAACTGCTACCTTGGCTCGTGGTGTAACCAAAGATCCAGTAGCTGACCGTG
>CAYNIK010000434.1:0-1521 GCA_964397145.1 uncultured Limnohabitans sp. | reverse complement strand
CCATTGGGCATACGAAGATCATTGGCAAGGATGTATTTGCTATCTGCCTTGCCATCGCCATTTTCATCCACAAGGGCATAGACATTTTTTTCTTGTCGATTTCCAACAAACACCATCCCACTTTCTGAAATGGCCATTGAACGTGCATTCGGAACATCAGCAGCCCATACCTCAATCTTAAATCCTTCTGGGAGTTTGAGCTTAGCCAACTGCACATCCGCTTTGGCTGCTGAGATTGAGATTTTTGTACCTACTGGAGTAGTAGAGGTAGCTGACTTTTCTTCGCTGCAAGCGAATAGGCTTAACAGAAGAACAGCAGCAAAAGACGATAACAAACGAAGGGGTCCTATCATGGGCTTGAATTTTGGGTAAATTTAACCGAATAGTTCTGAGAATGATTCAGATTAGAGTGGAGTATTGGTTATTTTTGCGCCATGTTATCCATCAGTAACCTCTCTTATTTTATTGGCGGCCGTGCGCTGTACGAAAACGCCAATTTACACATCAAGCCCAAGGATAAAATTGGTCTAGTAGGCCAGAACGGTACTGGGAAATCCACTTTGCTAAAAATCATCCATGGTGATTACCTACCCACAACGGGGGAGGTGCAGAAGGCTAAGGACTGTACCATTGGATTTTTGAATCAGGACTTGCTTTCCTACCAATCGGATGATTCTATATTGGATGTGGCTTTGGCCGCATTTAAGGAAACCTTGGCGATTCAAGATGAAATCGAACAAGTCTTGAAATTGATGGAAACGGATTATTCTGAAGAGGTGATCAACCGACTTGCGCACCTTCAGGATCGATTTGAATCCAATGAAGGTTATACGATCAAGGCCAAAGCTGAAGAGGTATTGGAAGGAATTGGATTTCAAACCAACGACTTACAAAAGCCGTTACGCCAGTTTTCCGGAGGTTGGCGGATGCGCGTGATGCTCGCCAAATTACTTTTGGAGAAGCCAGCCTTATTGATGCTCGATGAACCGACCAACCACTTGGATTTACCTTCCATTCAATGGGTGGAGAATTATTTAAAAAATTACGAAGGCGCAGTAGTGGTAGTTTCTCACGACCAGACTTTCCTAGACAATTGCATCAATACTACGGTGGAGGTAGCTAACCAGACTTTGACTTCCTATCCGGGCAATTATTCTTTTTACAAGGAAGAGAAAAAGTTGCGGATGGAGTTGCAGCAGAATGCCTACGAAAATCAACAACAGCAAATCAAACAAACTGAACGTTTTATTGAGCGCTTTCGTGCGAAAGCCACCAAATCCAACCAGGTTCAATCCCGAATTAAGGCTTTGGATCGTATGGAACGTGTGCATGAGGTGGTGAATGATGAGGCTTTCGTGAACTTTAAGTTTAAGTTTTCACAAAAATCAGGTCGAGATGTGGTGACCTTGGATCAGGTATCCAAGGCTTATGGGGACTTGACGATTTTGAAGAATACCACTGCTCGCATTGAGCGAGGAGATAAAATTGCGCTGATTGGTGCCAACGGAAAAGGAAAATCCA
>CAYNIK010000433.1:0-1525 GCA_964397145.1 uncultured Limnohabitans sp. | reverse complement strand
TAGCCTTTGTTCATTTCTCCATAGGAGCCAAATTTGGCCGACATGAGGTCATGCTCGGAAGTGATGCCTAATAGGGTAAACCGATAAGGTTGCAACAAGACACGTACATCTCCCGAAACCTGTTCCTGAGTGCTCTCCAGAAATGTTTCAAAATTGCGCATGACAGGGTCCAAGAAATGGCCTTCATGAAGATGGTTGCCATAAAACTCAGCAACCTGCTTCTTCCAATACATTTGCCATTTGGTCAAGGTATGCTTTTCAATCAATTGATGCGCTTTGATTAAAATTACTGGAGCAGCAGCTTCAAAGCCTACGCGACCTTTAATTCCGATGATGGTATCACCTACGTGTATGTCTCTACCGATTCCGAATGGAGCGGCTAAAGATTGCAGCTTTAAAATTGCATCGACTGAATTAGCATAAGGTACTCCATCAATCCCTTTAATTTGGCCTTGAACGAAAGTCAATTTTACTTCTTTCGGTTCAGTTTCAGTCACAGGAGTAGGCCAGGCATTTTCGGGAAGATAATCCGAAGAGGTGAGTGTTTCTTTTCCACCCACAGAAGTTCCCCAAATCCCTTTATTTACCGAATAGGCTGCTTTCTCAAAATTCATGGATACCCCATGAGATTTGAGGTAGTCAATTTCTTCCTGTCTTGTAAGTTTGAGATCACGAATTGGTGTGATGATTTCCACTTCTGGAGCAAGGATTTGAAAGATCATATCAAATCGAACTTGATCATTGCCAGCACCCGTAGAACCATGAGCGACCGCTTGCGCTCCAATGGATAGGGCATATTCCGCTATAGATTTAGCTTGTACAATACGCTCGGCAGATACAGAAAGTGGATAAGTGTCATTTTTGAGCACATTTCCATAGATCAAGTAACGGATCACTTGTTCGTAATAATCTTGGACTACATCTAAAATCCGAAAGGAAGCCACACCCAATGCATGTGCACGTTGCTCAATATCTTGAAGTTCTTTTTCTGAGAACCCACCCGTGTTGACCAAGACGGCATGCACTTCATGTCCCAAATCCTTGGAAAGGTGAAGTGCACAATAGGTGGTATCTAATCCACCGCTATAGGCTAAAACTACTTTTTTCATAAGGTCTACAAGTTTGAAACGGGTACAAAGTAGGTAATGAGGTAAGGCAGTTTGCGTCTACCTTATTTTTGCATGGATTACTTTTTTGAATTTGGATCGTAAAGCATCGCGGTGCACAAGCAATTCTGTCTGTTTTTTGAGGTCAGAATTTCAAAATTGACACAGCTTTGACACCCTTTCCAAAACTCTTCATCATCGGTCAAGGCTGCGTAGGACACGGGGATGTATCCCAATTCTGAGTTAATCTTCATCACAGCAGCACCTGTGGTCAATCCAAAGATTTTGGATTCTGGATACTTCTCTTGGCTAAGTTTGAATACTTCCTGCTTGATTTTTCGCGCCAATCCATACTGTCTGTATTGAGGCGCCACAATGAGGCCAGAATTGGCCACAAACTTGCCGTGGCCCCAAGCTTC
>CAYNIK010000432.1:0-1526 GCA_964397145.1 uncultured Limnohabitans sp. | reverse complement strand
ATTGATTTTTTGTGCCCTTATTGGAGTGCTGATAAGAAAAAATGAAAATAAAATGGGGAGTAAAAAACGCATGAACTGTGCTTTTGGGTCGGGAGTTACTGTTTGATTCGGTAAGTAAAGGTCAGGTTAGTTTGCCGCAATACCATCTGAGACTCGCCTTCCGTGAAGAAATTACTCCCCTCCGTAATGTAGCGGTTGATTCGAGAATTGAGCACATCGGCCACATTTAAAATCAAGGTTCCCCGTTGATTCAAGATTTTTTTACTCGCAGAAAGGTCTAGAAAGAAGATTCCTTTTTGAACTCCTTGGGCTGTTTTTCGCCGAGCTTCGTAATTTCCCCGAACCTGTAAATCCCAGCCCTTTGGCAGCGTAAATCGAGAACTCTGTCGAAACAACATCGAGGTGGTGGTGGCTTGAAAATTTTGGTTCAAGTTGCTTCCATCCACCGTCGCATAGAAGAAGTTGGCATTGAAGTCCAACTTCCACCAGGAGCTGGCTACATAGTCCCCACTAAATTCCAAACCATAGGAATCTTCCCCCACCAAATTGTATGGAGCAGTGACCGAGAAGCCATTGTCTCCCACCGTTCGGATGCGCTGAATCTTGTCTTGGGTGCTCCGGTAGTACACGGTTGAAAAAAGCGTGCTTTTTTCCCCATACAGGATATGGCCTAACTCGTAAGAATCTGTAAACTCTGGGTTGAGGTTAGGGTTTCCAGAGAAAAAGTTTCGTTGATCGGAGAAGGTCACATAGGGGCTCAAGTCATTGTATACGGGGCGTCTGATTCGGCGACTGTAACTTAGTTGGAAGGCATTTTTTTGATTGGCTTTGTAGTTCAGGTGCCCGCTTGGGAAAAGGTTGGTGTAGGATCTCGGATTGGACTCTTTGGTTTCTACCAATCGGGTTTCGATGTCGGTATACTCCGCTCTGAGTCCTGCTTGGTAACTCCACTTTGCTCGTTCATTCCCTACAATCCCATACACCGCCAAGATATTTTCGTCGTAGAGGAATACGTTGTCCAAACCATCAATGGTCTCAAAAATTCCAGACTCCTGCTTCTCTTGAACTAAGTAGTCATTTTCCATTTCGCGAAAGCTGGTACGAATGCCTGTTTCAATCTTGCCTTTGGTAGCGAAGGGTTGCGTGTAATCTACTTGGAGCAGGAATTGATTTTCGTATTCGTCATTCAGGGAGGTTTGGGTTAAGGCTCCTTTGGGAAGGGCTGAAGAAAATACATTGTAGGAATTTTGAGTATAAAGCTGGTCTGACCGTTCCCAATAGTTGAGGTAGGTAAAGGAAGCATTGAGTTCTTTTCCTTTTTGGTCAAAACGCTTTTTAAAGTTTAAGATCGCCTCTTTGTTGGGCTCGTCCTCGGTTTCATCCTGTCTGCGCAGTGTATAGCCCAGGTAGTTGTCCAAGGTATTGACGTAATCCTCGTAGCGGATGTCTGTAATTCGATGTGCGTCACTTCTTCGCCACACATAGGAGGCGGTAAGGATGCTCTGCTCACTAAAGAAATAATCCAA
>CAYNIK010000431.1:0-1538 GCA_964397145.1 uncultured Limnohabitans sp. | reverse complement strand
GTAGCTCAAAGCAGGCTTCACCATCAAAAAATCAGCCCCTTCTGCCACATCCAAGGCCGCCTCTACCAAGGCTTCCTTGCTGTTGGCAGGATTCATTTGGTAAGTTTTTTTATCTCCAAACTTGGGAGCAGAATCCAAAGCATCACGGAAAGGACCATAAAAGGCACTTGCATACTTAGCAGTGTAGGACATGATGGAAGTATCGGTAAATCCATGCTGGTCCAGCAATTGGCGGATATACCCCACACGTCCATCCATCATATCCGAAGGACCCAAAATATCTACTCCTGCCTCGGCTTGAGCCAAGGCCATTTTTCCCAAAATCACCAAAGTCTCGTCATTCAGGATTTTCCCATTTTTGACCAAACCATCGTGTCCATCGCTACTGTAAGGATCCATGGCTACATCGGACATCAGACAAAGTTCAGGGAACTCCTTCTTGATTTGCCGTAAAGCCTTCAGGTAAAAAGTTTCGGGATTGTAACTCTCCGAGGCCACGGCATCTTTCAAGGATTCGGGATAGGCTGGAAATACATCCACAGCACTGATCCCCAACTTCATGCATGCCTCAATCTCCCGAAGCATCCCATCCAAAGATCGTCTGTAGATGCCCGGCATAGAGGCCACTTCACTTTCCTGATCACGACCCTCCACCAGAAATAAAGGGAAGATCAAGTCCTTGACGGACACCTGCGTTTCTTCCACCAAGTTGCGGACAGCTTCAGATTTACGGTTTCGACGGGGTCTACGAGAATTCATCAGGGAATGAGTTGGTGTATCAAATCGGGGCCAATTTCGGAATAATCCTCGATATACCAGTCGCAAGGAGGCAAATCGGATTTTTGATGGGAAGAAAGGACGGCCACTACCTTCATGCCCGCATTTAATGCAGCACTCACTCCCGAAAAGGAATCCTCAAACACAACGCATCGATCGGGAGACAAGGAGAGATTTCCCGCAGACTTCAGATACACTTCGGGATCAGGCTTATGCTTACTCACTTGCTCACTGGCAAGCGCAGATTCCAGATGAGGAAAAAGATCCAATTTTCCTGCAATCAGTTCCATGTTGGCAAAAGGAGCTGAGGTGGCGATGCCTGTTTTTAGACCTGCTTGCTTCAGTCCATGAAAAAAATCTAAAAATCCAGAGATGGGTTTCACATGGTGCTGATAGATCTCTCGAAACAAACTTTCCTTTTCGAATTCCAAGTCCAGGAGCTCCTGTCCTTCAATTTTTCTTCCCAGAAAATGACTCAAGATGTAGCCGTTATTTTTTCCATACATGTGATGGAAGTATTCCTCCTCTGTGGGAAATAGGTTCCGCTTCTCAAAAAAGCGGGAAAAGGCTTGGGCATGGAAGGGATTGGTGTGGCAAATCACCCCATCCATATCAAATATGACTGCTTTGGACACAACTCAAATCGTTTAATTGGAAAACAGCGGATAGCGCGTTTTGTTAACTCAACCGTAAGTGGCAACCACAGACTCAATGATGTCCACACATTCGTGCAACTGCTCTTCAGTCATGACCAAAGGAGG
>CAYNIK010000430.1:0-1541 GCA_964397145.1 uncultured Limnohabitans sp. | reverse complement strand
AAAGTTTGAATGGATGGGTGGGCAACAAAAGTTCCTACCTCGTCAAAGAGGGGATGATTGTGATTGAACCCAAAGGTGGCGGAGGAGGAAATCTATATACCGAGAAGGAATACGGAAATTTTGTCCTCCGGTTTGAATTTCAGCTCACTCCTGGAGCAAACAATGGCTTGGGGATTCATGCGCCGTTGGAAGGGGATGCTGCTTATGTGGGCAAAGAATTTCAGATTTTAGACAATGAAGCCGAAAAATATGCAGGCCTTCAAGCTTACCAATACCACGGTTCCTTGTACGGGGTAATGCCTGCCAAGCGCGGATTTTTACGTCCACCAGGGGAATGGAACCAACAGGAGGTACATATCAATCATCCTTATGTCACCATAATCTTGAATGGAGAGGTGATATTGGAAGGCAACTACTTAGAAGCGAGTCAATCCGGCACGCTTGACAAGAAAGAACATCCAGGGCTATTGCGTAGCCGAGGACATATTGGATTTCTGGGCCATGGAGATCTGGTCCGGTTCCGAAACATCAAAATCAAAGAATTACCTTAAACCCAAGAAGCCTTTTTTCATGAAAAAAAATTATCAAGTAATCGATCGTAGAGACTTCATCAAGAAGTCTGCATTGGGCATAGCTGGTCTTTCCTTAGCACCTGCACTTTTGGCTCAAGTAAAGGCCAGCGGCAAGCTCCGAACAGCTCATATTGGATTGGGAGGCATGGGAATGGAAGACCTTCGTGCCATAGCAAGCCATCCTATGGTTGAGGTGGTGGCGCTGTGTGATGTGGATACCAATGCGATGAGCAATGCCACTGCTTTGTACCCGCAAGCGAAAACCTACGGAGATTACCGTCTTCTGTTGAAGGAAATGGAAGACCAAATCGATGCAGTGGTGGTATCTACCCCAGACCATACGCATGCGCCAGCTTCTCTGATGGCTATGGAAATGAATAAGGCGGTGTATTGTCAAAAACCATTGACTCACCATGTCACTGAGGCAAGAGCCATGAAAAAGATGGCCGAAGAGAAGAAGCTGGTTACTCAAATGGGTATTCAGGTGCACTCGTTCTACGATTACAAACTGGCTACGCTACTCATTCAATCTGGGATCATTGGTAAGGTGCACACGGTACGTGCCTGGTCTCCCAAAAACTGGGGTTTTGATGGAAAGGAACCCAATGGCAAAGATGCAGTACCGAGTAATTTGAATTGGAACCTCTGGTTGGGCACTGCTCCCAAGCGTGATTACAAAGAAGGGGTCTACCATCCCGGTAATTGGAGAAAGCTGCTGGATTACGGCTGTGGAACTTTAGGAGATATGGGTGTTCATATTTTTGACACTCCATACAATGCCCTTCAATTGGATGTGCCGAGGACCATTGTCAACCAATGCAGAAAACCTACGGGGTTTGGTTTTCCAGAAAATAATATCGTGACCTACGAATTTCCCTCCACGCCCTACACTACGGAAACCTTGAAGTGGGTGTGGTACGATGGTCCAGGAGCACCAGACCAGCACGAGGATTTGATGCTTCCCAATGG
>CAYNIK010000429.1:0-1543 GCA_964397145.1 uncultured Limnohabitans sp. | reverse complement strand
GCATGATCGCAGGTCATCACTGCGGCAAATTCTTTAGACGCATTGATGGAATCATCAAAAACCTTTGAAAAGGTTACGATAGGTTCAGTCTCCTCGCTGTAAAAAACAAAATACACTGGATTTTCACCTTCCTTTTTCGCCACCTTAAATCCATCCCGTTGTATGGCGGCTACTGCCCGGGGATTGAAGGCAGTTACTTCAACTCCACCAGAATAGCAATAAGCATCTATTCCGTAATAGTCGGCAGCAGTTTGTGCCCAGATTTGGGAAAATTGACTTCTGCGGCTATTGTGCGTACAGATAAAATTGAGTCGAATCTCCTTTCGTTTGGCAATCTTTTCTTGAAGGTAGGCCGCAATTTCATCCAAAAGCAGCTTCCGTTCCGCAGAGATAGCAGCGATAGGTAAGGATGCGATGGTCTCAAGCAAGGGGCTAAAAAATGGTGCTTTCATCTGATTAACAGCATCCTGAATTGGGTGTACAAACAGGGCCCTGAGCCATGCTGGAGAGCCTAATTTTTGGCTTTTCTGTAGGGATACCGCACTTATCCTTGGCCAAGCAGTCGGTCTGACGGGCAGTCAAGTGAAAATTGCTCCCCGCAAAATCAAGTCCGTATCGACCAATGGTATCCCCTTGGTATTCTACCTCCACTTCTAGGTCAGGCAACTCCAATACACGCTCTGCCAATTGAATGATGTCCAATAATTTGGCAGCCCCTAGGCGATGATCGTAATCCTCCGCTTCCCACAATTGGAAACTGATCATGGATTCATTGCGAAGCGTTCCTCCACAATCGATGAATTTTTTGGTGACTTGACCCACTTCGGTCACATGAAAATGTGCAGGAACAGCAGTTCCAGAGGGCAATAGAAAGTTGACTTCAGTCAAACTTTCCAATTGAGATTTGATTTGGGATAGTTTCATGGTAGAGATGCGGTTAAGAAGTAGGAATGTGAGGAACTATTAATCACAACACAAGGTAGCAGTCTTTGATTCAGCTAATTGAGTAAAAAAGCCTTGAAAAAGGCCTTGAACCGCCTGCCAGCGTTCGGTATCCAAGCAATAATTGACTGCTGCACCTTCAATGCTCCCGCGAATAAGACCCAATTCCTTGAGTTCACGAAGGTGCTGAGAAATGGTCGCCTGTGCCAAGCCCAGCTCCTGAACCAAGGTTCCATTGATGCAGGACTGGGTACTGGCCAAGTATTGAAGAATCGCTACGCGTGCAGGATGAGCCAGTGCTTTGGCAAGCTCTGCCAATTCGTTCTGTGCAGGAGTAAATAAGGTAGTTTTGGATCGTCCCATAGTCAATCGTAATATTACGATAAACTTGGGAAAAAGTTGTCAACGATGCAAAAATTTACTCAACTTATTTGTTGGGAAGAACCACGGTACGAGTCAGCACCGGGGAAACGACGAAATAACCCAAGACTTGGGTATCCCCTTTAACTACCCGAATATTGGATTCAGGATTTTGGGGAGGAGGACTAAACAAGCCTCCATCGTTAAACAATAGGTTGACCAATTGGCTGAGGTAATCAAA
>CAYNIK010000428.1:0-1550 GCA_964397145.1 uncultured Limnohabitans sp. | reverse complement strand
TTTTCATAGAATTTAGAAGGACTTTCGCCCCCGTTTAATTTTTCCAAATCGTATAAATTTTTTTGAGTTTACTGCTCGCGTCCAAGAAGCAGTAGAATGGGTATCGGATTCCGGCACTGTCCCAAAAAAGAGGCGTGCATATATTCGGATAGCAGCTACCCCCTCCATTACGAAGGCCAAAGCGGCTAGGGTTGCCAGCACAAATTGATCTTCATGGATGTGGCTGAACAGCAAATCTTCTCCGATGAATGTAGGAGAAATCGGAAATCCGATGAGTCCCAAGACAGCCATTAAGAAAAGAAATGCAACTAAAGGATGCTTCCTCACATAGCCTTGGTAACCGTACAAACCCAGGTCTCCATACCGTTCGGTCATCCAATGAATCAAAACCCAGCCAAGGGCACCGAAAAACACCACCCCACTCAGGTAAATCCCAATTTCGGTGAGGGCAAAATTTTCATTTTCAGCGATTGCAAGCACCATCCAAAAATGGTTCATCCACAACATCGTCCAGGCCAATCGAATGGACCTACGCTCGGTAAAGGATTTCAATACCATCAGCAGCGCAAGAAAGGCAAAGCCTGCCGGCAATAGATGATGGAGCCATGTCGGAAGTTGATAACCTTCCACAAGTAAGTATACCCCTATGGCATAGCTTGGAATGAAGTAGAAAAGCAGCGTACGGTACCGAAGAAAATCAAGTTTATGCCCAAGATTCTTCAAGGGACGGAATATGACCCCTTGAACTAACCGATCCAGGTTCCACTCTTTTAAACTCCAAACATAGACCGAAAGGTAAAGTCGATTTTTCCAAGTACTTCCGTCCTGTTTTGCCTTGGGAACAAATCCATAAAACTGTTCCCGAATCAGGTAACTTACCACTGAAGGAGAAACAAGCAATTGGTAAGTGCGCAGAAATGCATTGCCTGCAAAATGAATCAATGCCAGCAGTTCCAAGCCAGCAGCAACCTCAATAAACATAATCCCGATTTGGGTCAGGGAGGCATAGCCAATTTGAGTTTTTACGGAAGTTTGCACCCGTGCGATGGTGGTAGACATCACAGCAGTAATCAGTCCTATGCCACCAATCAAGATGCGAACGAGCAACTGACTTTCCCAAAAAGGAAAAGTTCGTAGCAATAAGAAAACCCCCAAATGCACGGAAAGCGATCCATAGAAAATCGCCGAAGAGGGCGTTGGCCCTTCCATGGCACGTGGCAGCCAAGAGGAAAAAGGAAACTGCGCCGATTTGGCAGCTGCTGCCAGCAGAAGCATGAGCCCTATAAATAAGGCGATCCCAGAATGTCCCATTTGCTGATCTACCACCCGTTGCGCATCGGTCAAATCGAGAAAGGTCACGTTGCCATGCCAAAGATGATGGCTTGCCCACATCGCCAAAATCAATCCCACATCCCCAATGCGGTAAATGGAAAACACCTTGATCGCATTTCGGGAAGGAAGTAAGTTTTTGCGGTAGAAAGCCACCAACAAAAAAGAAGACAAGCCCAATACTTCCCATCCAATAAATAGGGTTTCGAAATTGCCTGCCA
>CAYNIK010000427.1:0-1552 GCA_964397145.1 uncultured Limnohabitans sp. | reverse complement strand
TCAAAGGACATCCCATCCAGTTCAAATCGATCCGAAAATGTTCGGGTCTCCTGTCCAGGAAGCGTGATTTTGCAGTTACCATGCCCTTCAAATAGCGCAGTTTGGATGGAGTCGGCCAATCGAAACTGGTTGTCTTCTACTTCTTTTTGTACCGTCAAGCGGTCGATTAATATTTCATAGTTCCCTTTTTCGATTTTTGGCAGCGCCAAAATCTCTTCCAGGACCAGCACTTCCCCGTCTCGCAACACGCGGGTGTAGCCTTTTTGAAGCAAGAGTTCGAGTTCCTTTTCGAGTTTCCGATCTCCCGAAGGCTGTAGGGGGCAAGAAATCATCACTTTGGATCCCTCCTCGAAGGAATGCACAAAATCCACGATGTCACTCACGGTATGGTGCTTGACCTCTTTTCCAGATATCGGAGAATAGGTTTTGCCCACACGGGCAAAGAGGAGTTTCAGGTAATCGTAAATTTCGGTGGTCGTCCCTACCGTGGAGCGGGGATTTTTGGTGCTCACCTTTTGTTGGATGGCAATGGCCGGAGCCACCCCCTTGATGTACTCCACCTCGGGCTTTTCCATCCTTCCCAAAAACTGCCGTGCATAGGAGCTCAAGCTCTCCACATACATGCGTTGCCCCTCGGCAAAAAGCGTATCAAAGGCCAAGGAAGACTTGCCTGAGCCAGACAAACCCGTGATGACCACAAAGGCATTTCTGGGAATGGCCACACTGAGGTGCTTCAGGTTATTGACCTGCGCATTTTTAATCAAAATAAAGTCCTTCGGATCGAGGGAATCAATGTCTTGGGTGACCGGGGTACTGGGCAACTTCATAAAGCGCAATTTAGCAATCAAACCTGGCAACTGCAGGAAAAGTTAATTCTTTGCCACAAATTTGAGGGGAAGGAACCTAAATTAACCTGCGGCTTAGGTTTTCGCTCTCAAATTTATCCTTTTCTTCGCATCATGGATTTCGAACTACTCCGTACCGGACTGGCAGCAGGGCTACAGCAACTCAGTTGGCTGGAAGCGTTTGCCGTCTTGATGGGCATTACCTCGGTGTATTTTTCCACAAAGCAGCATATTTGGGTGTACCCCACGGGCATTGTATCCGTGCTCATTTATGTATGGATCTGTTTTGACTATGGGCTTTATGCCGACATGGGCATCAATGCCTATTACTTTGGCATGTCCGTCTATGGCTGGTACCTCTGGACACATCCCCAAGAGAAGCAGGATACCCTTCCTGTCACTTGGCTGGATGGCAAAGGCTGGTTTTTTGCGTTTCTTATTTTTTCTATGGCCTTTCCCGCCTTGGTTGGGGCGTTAAAGGAATTTACGGATAGTACCGTGCCCTATTGGGATTCTTTCACCACCGCTTCGGCCTTTGTGGCCATGTGGTTGATGGCGAAAAAAAAGGTGGAAAGTTGGATTTTTTGGATCTTGACCGATCTGGTTTCCATTCCCCTTTACTTTCACAAAGGACTCGTGCTAACCTCTTTCCAGTATTTGTTTTTCACTGCCTTGGCGATAGCGGGGCTTTTTTCCTGGATTCAAGC
>CAYNIK010000426.1:0-1573 GCA_964397145.1 uncultured Limnohabitans sp. | reverse complement strand
TCGAAAATTCGCGTTACTGTGGCATACAAGTCAGTAAAACCAAATGGCTTCGCGGGCTCCACCCAGCTCTCAGAAGAACGGTTGCCAGACTGAAAAATCGCCAAACGGCGCGACTCCTTGTAGCCACCCTCCGCCTTCTTTTGATACACGGTACCAAACTCAAAGCACTTCAGGTCAGTTTGTCTTCTATTGATGTTGTGCGCTACGACCTCCAAACCAGAGAACAAGAGTGTTTGGCGCATGACGCCTAGGTCTTCACTCAACTTATTGTAGATCTCCACGGTGGCGCTGGCATCCAAAAAGCCTGCCTTTTCCACATACTTGGGACTGGTCAAGCTGTTGGTCACCAATTCAAAATAGCCTTGATTGGCAAGCAGCTCGGTGAGTCGGTACTGCAGCTTCGCCACATCTTTTACGGGATGCTCAGCCAAGTAATCCGTGCGTAGTGCCTCAGAAAGCACTACTTGCTGGAAGCCATGGATACGCAACACTTCTTCGATGATGTCTGCTTCACGCGTCACATCCACTCGGTAAGGCTTGACGGTAGCTACAAATCCTTCTGTCGTCAACTCAGAAACCGCAATCTCTAAACTTTCCAAGATCTCCACCACTTCGGTAGGTTCGATGACTTTGCCAATCAGGCGATTGATGTGTCCAAAATTGACTGGAATACGCACATCCTGCTTGGGCTCAGGGTACACATCAATGATTTCGGAGGCTACTTTTGCTCCGGCATAGCGCTGCAAAAGGATGACGGCCTGCTTGAGCGCATATACGGGCATGTTGGGATCGGTACCCCGCTCAAAACGGAAGGAAGCATCGGTTTTCAATCCATGCACCTGGGAACCCTTGCGAATCACGTCAGGGGAGAAATAGGCCGACTCCAAGAAGATGCTTGTGGTCTGATCGGACACGCCTGAAACAGCTCCTCCAAAAACCCCAGCAATACACATTCCGCCCTTCGGATCGCAGATCATGAGTTCTTCGCCAGATAATTTTCTTTCTTTTCCGTCCAAGGTCACGAAAGTGCTCCCTTTTGGAAGTTTACCTACGCGAATTTTCCCCTCCCCGATCTTGGCAGCATCAAAGGCATGCAAAGGCTGACCCAAATCGTGCAGGATGTAGTTGGTGATGTCCACTACATTGTTGATCGGTTCCAAGCCCAGGGAGCGTAGAAAATGCTGGATCCACTGTGGGGAAGGTCCTACTTGAATATTCGTCAAGACCACCCCTGCATAGCGAGGGCAATCCTCCGTTTTGTCTACGACAACTTGCACTGCAGGGCCTTGAGCCTCCACGGGCAGTGCCTTCTCCTCAGGCAAACAAAGATCTCTACGCAACAGGGCTTTCAAGTCCCTGGCCACACCTAGGTGTGAAGCGGCATCTGCGCGGTTGGGCGTAAGCCCTATTTCTAAAATTTGATCTTGGGTTACTTCAAAATAAGCCGAAGCTGGAGTCCCGTTTGGTAGGTCCGTGTCCAGCACCATGATTCCCGCATGGGAAGTACCGATTCCGATTTCGTCTTCGGCACAAATCATTCCTTCGGAAACTTGTCCTCGGATTTTGGCTTTCT
>CAYNIK010000425.1:0-1577 GCA_964397145.1 uncultured Limnohabitans sp. | reverse complement strand
TGATTGCGGCTTTGGCTGCGATGCTGGCCAAGCGTCAAAGTAACATCAAGGATCTCACCGGAACCTTACTTCCCATCATCATTTCTATTGGAGTGATCAGTGCATTGATTGGGATGGCCAACATGTCCACAGCCATCTTATTGCTGATTACTTGTTTGCTGATCATGTTCATTGGTCGAGTGCCCATGCAGCACCTGGCTTTGGTGGTCATGGTAGGCATCATCGGACTTTCGATCGCCATACTCGTTGGGCAACGAAAAGACACGTTTATGGCACGTATTGAGACCTTTATGGAGTCCAAGGATGATGACAGCAAGGTTCCCTTTCAGGCCGAGCAATCTTACATCGCCATTGCAACAGGAGGGATTACTGGAAAAGGACCAGGAAATAGTGAGCAGCGAAACACGCTTCCCCATCCTTATTCAGATTTTATCTATGCCATCATTTTGGAGGAATACGGAATGATTGGAGGAGTATCTGTGCTCTTCTTGTACCTCGCGCTACTCTACCGAGGCATGCGCATTGTTGCCAATTCCAACAAAGCCTTCGGAGGATTACTATCCGCTGGACTCAGCTTTGCTTTAGTCATTCAAGCTTTGGTCAATATGGCCGTCGCCGTGGGACTCGGTCCCATTACTGGACTTCCACTTCCCTTGCTCAGCATGGGAGGGACTTCCCTAATATTTACGGGTACCGCTTTGGGTATTATTCTAAGCGTAAGTCGAGGAGACCATCAGGACGAGGCGGGTGCTGTAGCCGAAACGAGTAAAAAAGGAAATCAATTACGAACTGCATAACCTGAACCTTATCAAAACAGGAGCTACATATCGAATTCTCATTAGCGGTGGAGGCACTGGTGGACACATCTACCCAGCCCTAGCCATTGCGAATGCCTGGATGGAAAAACATCCAGACTCTGAGATTCTATTTGTGGGTGCTGAAGGGAAAATGGAAATGCAGAAAGTACCTGAAGCAGGATATTCCATCAAAGGCTTACCTGTAGCGGGTCTCCAACGAAAGTTGACGCTTGCCAATTTAAGTTTTCCAATCAAACTCTGGAGAAGTCTTCGAATGGCATCTCGTATTGTCAACGAATTTCAACCTCAGCTAGTCGTTGGGGTAGGAGGCTATGCGAGTGGTCCTGTGCTCTATGCAGCACAGAATAAGGGGATTCCAACCCTTCTTCAAGAACAAAATTCTTACGCAGGATTGACCAACAAATTGTTGGCAACGAAAGCGGCCACGATATGTGTAGCCTATCCAGAGATGGAGCGCTTTTTCCCAAAGGAGAAGCTAAAGCTTACTGGGAATCCTGTCCGAAAGGATTTGCTTGACTTGGCTGGGAAAAGGGAACAAGGAATTCACCTATTTGGACTAGATCCAGCTCGTAAAACCGTCTTGGTTTTGGGAGGATCCTTGGGTGCTCGTACACTAAACCAAGCCATGCTCCAACACATGGTAGACTTGGAAAAAGCAGGTTACCAAGTGTTGTGGCAAAGCGGGAAATTTTATTTCAAGGACATGGAAGTGGCCTTGGAAAAAGCGGGATTGGCACACATTCATTTACGTGAATTTAT
>CAYNIK010000424.1:0-1580 GCA_964397145.1 uncultured Limnohabitans sp. | reverse complement strand
GATAAATACACGATTTACAATAGTTTATTTGCGGCACTTCCCTATTCTGGGGTAGCCAATGCGGGTGCCTTATTACCTGTTTTACTGCAAGCCTGTGAGAAAGGGTATGAGAAGGAAAAATCGCCAGCCGAGATTATTGATTATTTTTTTAGCCAACATACAGAGGTTAGAACTGAACAAGAAAAACTGGATCACCTCTTTAAATATGTCCAATACATTGAAAGACAGGTGGTACTTTTTGACGCGATTGAAGATGCTGCCTTTTCTAGCCTGCATGATAATACAGGTGCTGGAAGTTTAAAATCAATACAACGAGATGCGCGGCTTTTAAAAAAATCAGCCCTAATTTCTAAAAAACTAGAGAAATTCAAGTTGAGACTCGTATTGACCGCGCATCCTACTCAATTTTATCCTGCCAATGTTTTGGGGATTATTCATGATATGGGTGAAGCGATTGGTAAAAATGACTTTAATTCAATCAGTCAATTTATCCAACAACTAGGTTTGACTCCATTTTTTAATAAAAAGCAACCTACCCCTGCTAATGAAGCAATCACCTTGATGTGGTTTCTTGAAAACGTGTTTTACCATTCCATTGGTACAATCTATACCAAGATTGTATCGGAGGTTTTTGAAGGGGATTATTCTGGGGACAATAATTTTATAGAGCTTGGATTTTGGCCAGGAGGGGATCGGGATGGAAATCCTTTTGTGAATGCAGACACTACTCGGTTTGTGGCCAAGTCCTTACGAAGTAGCATTATTGTATGCTATTACAGAGATGTAAGAAAGTTAAAAAGGAAGTTAACCTTTTCTGAGGTGGATGTTTTAGTCAATGAATTGGAGACAAAACTTTATGAAAATGTCTTCACTCCTGAACAAGCAACACCAATCACCAAGGAGGAAATTTTAGCTAGCTTGGAAAAAATAAAGGACTTAGTTGTTGAACGAAATTATTCCCTGTATCTACCAAAACTGCAAAGCCTGATCCATAAAGTCCGGCTTTTTGGTACACATTTCGCCTCCTTGGATATTAGACAAGATAGCCGAATCCATCATCAAGTGTTACTAGATGTGCATCAAACACTTCTAAAAAAGGATGGGAAAGGAATATTGCCAACTAATTATTCTAGCCTAAGTCCAGCCGGTCAACTTCAGGCATTGTCCGAACTTGAAGGGAGCCTTGATCCCTTGGATTTTGAAGCAACAATCACCAAAGACACGCTTCAATGCTTGTATGCGATCAAGGACGTGCAACAATCAAACGGGCTGCTGGCTTGCCATCGCTACATCATTAGTAACACCCAATCTGCGATCCATGTGATGGAATTAGTCGCCTTACTTAGGTTATGTGGCTGGGATAAGTACTTGGCCAATCTCGATATTGTTCCTTTGTTTGAGACCATCGAGGATTTAGACAATGCAGAAGAGATTATGAAAATGCTCTATGCAGATCCTTTCTATAAGATTCATTTAGCGCAAAGGAAGTTTAAGCAAACGATCATGCTGGGCTTTAGTGATGGTACCAAGGATGGGGGATACCTTCAGGCAAATTGGAGTATTTATCAGGCAAAAGAACG
>CAYNIK010000423.1:0-1584 GCA_964397145.1 uncultured Limnohabitans sp. | reverse complement strand
GGGGTCTTGTGTTTGTGGTCGTGTTGGCTTGGGCTTGTGAGCCCATCTCAGAGCGAAAGCAGCCGCCTATGTCCTTGTACCAGCTGTCCCAGCAGACGGATTTGAATCTTTCGGGAGAACAGCTAGCCAAAGGCTACTGTGCTGCTTGCCACCTAATGCCCAAACCGGATATTTTGGATAAGGCGGCATGGGAAATTTTACTTCCTGACATGAGGAAGCGCATGGGCTTGTATTTGGAAGAAGACCTCGGAGACCCATTACCCGAGGATGAGGGGATTCCTGAGGGAATCTACTCCAAGACGCCTTACATCACGCGAGACAACTGGAAAAAACTGGAGGCATACTATCTTGAAAATGCGCCCGCTGTACGCTTACCTCAGCCGGCAAAAGAAGTGCCTCAGCCGGGCCTACCCGGCTTCCAACTGGAGGTGCCTAAGTTTGATGTTATTCGTGCCAGTCTTACCACCTTAGTTCGTGTGCATCCATCTACGGGCAATTTGTTGGTGGGGGATCGCCTAAGAGCAGTATATCATTTGGATGCAAAAAAGAGATTTTCTCCCATTGATTCACTACCTACCGCGGTGGCTCCAGTAGACCTGGCTTGGAGGACTGATGGGTCTTTTGATCTACTAGCGATGGGCTTGATGGATCCTGCCAACGATTCCTTAGGCCAGCTTACGCAAATTACTTCTCTGAGCAAGGGAGTTGGAATACCGGTGTTGGATCGATTGATGCGTCCTGTAGACGTTGAAGTGGGCGACTGGAATGGAGATGGGGTACAGGACTATGCCATCGCTCAGTTTGGAAATCACCTGGGTAAGCTGAGTATGTTTTTAAGTGGGTCAACTGGTTTTCAAGAAAAAATTCTTAAGCAGGAGCCTGGGGCTGGAAAGATGCTGGCAGTCGATTACGATCGGGACGGTGACCTCGATTTGCTCGTATTAATGACTCAGGCAAAAGAAGGCTTGCTTCTTTTTGATAATCTAGGAGCGGGGGTTTTCAAGGAAAAAGAATTATTGGCCTTTCATCCAGCCTATGGTGCTAGCGATTTCCGGATGGAAGACCTTAACGGTGATGGAAAAGCTGAAATCATCCTAACGAATGGTTACAATGCTGATCAGAAGCAAGTGCTCAAAAACTACCAAGGACTGCATCTCTTTTCGCAGAATTCGGAGGGGAAGTATCAAGAAATTTGGTTTTATCCCCTCTATGGGGCAAGCGGAGTTGAGCTGGCTGATTTTGACCAAGATGGCAAGCAAGAAATTGCTGTCATATCATTTTTTGGAGACCCAAAAGAAGCGGGTGCAGCTCAGTTTTTGTATTTCAAGCAAGACAAGGCAGGGAAATACCGACCCCATGGGTTATCAGAAAAGCTGCCGGGTTCCTGGATGACACTTACCAAAGGAGATCTGGACCTTGACGGGGACCTAGATCTAGTTTTAGGGGCCTATCTGTCTGATGAACTGTATCAACCGCCTTTTCGACCTTGGCGCCCTTTTGTAGTCCTCCGAAATAAACTTCGCTAAGTTGTTTCTTACTTGGATTGCTCCAAAGCTCGTTCCACATCCAGAATGATATCCTCGT
>CAYNIK010000422.1:0-1585 GCA_964397145.1 uncultured Limnohabitans sp. | reverse complement strand
TCTAGGAGGAGTGTTAGCCTGGGACAAACTGTGGATAGGTGTTTCTGGGCACCACTTGAATCGGCCCAAATTGGCTTTCTTCATGCGCAATGGAGAGAGTCAGCATTGGCCCAAGTATTCCATACAGGCTGGGTATACCATTCCCCTGCATGAACCTGAGTTCTGGGAGGAGGGGACTGGAAAATTTGTGCACTTCTTAATCAATTACAAGCGCCAGGGGCCTTTCCAGTTTGTGGATGCCGGGATACAGATGCTACTCGATCAGTTGGTTCTAGGCGCGGGGCTTCGCAATATGCCCATCCAATCCGACCTGCCCAAGCGAGAATCGGTGATCGCACTTTTTGGACTCAATCTTTCCAACGGACTTTCGGTAGGCTACAGCTACGATTACCCAATTTCTGATGTGGGATCGCAGACTCTAGGTTCTCATGAACTGAGTATTCGCTACCAGTTTTTCTACGGTACCCCCAAGTCTCGAGGGCAGCGCTCCCGGGTACTGCCCTGCTTTTCCTATCTCAAGTGATTTAACTCTAGGTAAGGAGCTACTTGTCTCTTGCTCGCGGCTTTCCCTAGGATTGTTGTACCTTTGCTCGAGAATTTTGAATTATGAAGTTACACAACAACACCATTCGCGGCGTACATCAAGCCTTGGAGGCAATTTTTGAACTAGGGCAATATGCGGACAAAGTCATTGAACGCACCTTAAAATCCAATCCCAAGTGGGGAGCCAAGGACCGTTCGTTCATTGCGGAGACCACCTACGAAATGGTCCGTTGGTGGCGCTTGGTCAATTTTCTCAGTCCTTCTAAGGACCCTTGGGACCTTTTCGGAACCTATTGGCTGATGCAAGGAAATGACCTGCCCGAATGGGATGAGTTTGCTCGACTTCAACCCGAAAAAATCAAATCAAAATACGAATCCATCAGCGATCCTGGATTGTTGGAATCCATTCCAGAATGGCTGCAGACCCTCGGTTCCAAGGAATTGGGGGACAAGTGGGAAGCAGAAATACATGCCCTCAACGAGGAGGCAGAGGTGGTCTTGCGCGTGAATACACTAAAAACCACCCGAGAGCGTCTCAAGAATCTATTAGAGGCCGACGGGATCCGCAGTTACCTAGTTAAAGGTTATCCTGATGCGTTGGTGCTCGAAGCACGTCAAAACGTGTTCCGCCACCCTTCTTTCAAAGAGGGAATGTTTGAAGTACAAGATGCCAGCTCCCAGTTAGTGGCTGCGGCACTTCAGGTGGAGCCGGGTATGCGGGTCATCGATGCCTGTGCCGGTGCTGGAGGGAAGTCTTTGCATTTGGCTGCGCTGATGGGCAACAAAGGCAAGGTGATCTCCATGGATGTGGAAGAGTGGAAGTTGCAGCAGGCCAAACTCCGAGCGCGTAGAAATGGGGTCTCTATTTTTGAACCTAAAGTCATCGAAGGATCCAAGACCATCAAGCGTCTCAAAGAATCTGCCGATCGCCTGCTTTTGGATGTGCCTTGCTCAGGGTTAGGGGTGCTGCGGAGAAATCCAGATACAAAGTGGAAGCTATCGCTAGAATCCATTCAAAAAGTACAGGAAACCCAGCAAGAAA
>CAYNIK010000421.1:0-1590 GCA_964397145.1 uncultured Limnohabitans sp. | reverse complement strand
AGACCAGGCATCCTTGTTGTAGGCATAGCCCGAACGAAGTCGTTGCGTGATGAATTTGTTGTCAAACTCATTACTCAAGGCCGTATCTAGAAGGGCTTTGCGCTCCTCATCAATCTGGAAAGTTTTTTGATCTGCTGCCGTGGCGTTATTTCCAACTTGGTAACCAAAGGTACCGATTGCGTTTTTGCTCAACTGCTCCGTAAAGGTCAAGTTGACGCGGTAGTTGAATCCTTCATTCAAGGAGTAGGTTTCTTGCGTAGCTGTATCTACTAGGTTTCTACGGAATTCACGGCTTGCAGCCAAAAGATCCGAATCTTGGTCACGGTTGGACCAAGCGGTAAATACTTCCGTAGAAAGCGTTCTACCCTTTTTGTCGAATTTGTAGCGGTAGGTCAAGTTATTGGATAAGTTGACTGCTTTGGTAGTCGCATTGCTGATGGATCGAAGCGCGGAAAGCGAATCGCCTAAACTGTTGCGGGTAAGTGCATCTCTGTCGCTGAAGGTGCTGTTGTCCTGAAAGGAGAGGCTAGGCGTAAGCACGATAGAGTTTTTGTCATTGATATCCGCTTCAATTCGCGCATTGGCTCGGTGGTTGCTGTTTTTAACCGTATTGATCAGATTTTCTTCGTAAAACTGACGGAGGTTTGCGTTTACAACGGTTTCTCTATTCGTGATTTGACGTAGGGAGTTGGCAGTATTGTTGAAGAAGTAACTTCCCGTTACGTTCACTTTTTTACCCCACTTGTCAGAGTAGTTCAAGCCCATGGCATTGGTAGTCACGATACCTCCAGAGTTACCGACTAGGAAATTGCTATTTCCTCCACCGCCACCCCATTGGCCACCTCCAAATCCTCCTCCACCCATACCGCCCATCATTCCTCCTCCACGACCAGCACCTGCAGACGCGTTCGCAGTTAATCCTGCAAGGTCTTGGCTAGAGAAGTTTTGTTGGTTGATGTTGTTGAAAAGACCCAGCACGGAGATCCGCTGATCTCCCTTGAAGAAGTTGACACTTCCTCCTGCGGCATAGCGGTCGTCGTTGCCGTAGCCGGCGTAGGTTCTGCCGAAGGAGCCATTTTTCTTGTCAGAGCGCAAAATGATGTTGATAGTCTTCGTGTAGCTTCCATCGTCAAATCCGGTGAGGCGGCTTTGGTCCGAGCGCTGGTCGAGTACTTCCACGCGATCAATGGCATCTGCGGGGAGATTACGAAGTGCAATATTTGGGTCGCTACCAAAAAATTCACGTCCATCGACCAAGATTTTCTGAACCTGTTCCCCTTGGGCTTGGATTTGTCCTCCTTGGAAGGTAATGCCTGGCATTTTTCGAATCAGGTCTTCTGCCTGGGCGTTGGTTTGTGTTTTGAAGGCATTTGCATTGAAGGAGGTGGTATCACCTTTTTGCTCGCCTACCACGCTTACCCCCTGAACCAATACCTCTCCAAGCACTTTGGTGTCTTCTAAAAGGATGAGTTCTCCGAGTTCCACAGGCTCACGCATGCTGTGGATTTTGGTGATGGTTTTGTAGCCCAAAAAGGTGATTTCCAACTTCACTTCTGGAATAAAGGGTCTGGCAATTTCAAATCTTCCATC
>CAYNIK010000420.1:0-1591 GCA_964397145.1 uncultured Limnohabitans sp. | reverse complement strand
TTATTCCAGCCTTTTTGGCGGCCTACCAAGGCAAGGATGCCCGAAGTGCAAATCTAAACCCCTTCCCAAAAACACCACTTCCCAATTGGAGAGTTGATTACCGAGGCTTGTCTCGATTAAAAGGGCTTAGCGACCTATTCAGCAGTATCAACATCACACATGCGTATAGTTCCACTTACGATGTAAGCAACTTTTCTAACTCCTTGCAATACAAGGAAGGATTGGAGCTCTTCAATACTTTGCAGCGAATTCAACGCCCCAACCTTACCAATTTGGAAGGGCAGTTTATACCCATCTACATCCTCAATCAAGTAGTACTCACCGAACGATTTGCTCCCTTGATTGGCGTGGACATGCTGACCAAACAGCGAATGAATATTGCAGTAAACTACAACAGAGAACGAAATTTGGGTATGAATTTTTCTAATTCTCAAATCACCGAACAAACTAGCAGCGATTTCGGATTGACACTTTCTTACACCAAGGCGGGCGTGAAGATTCCTTTCAAAATTGGTGGACAACAAAAGGTACTCAAGAATGACCTGCAAATGCGCTTGGACACGAAGATTGGAAGTACCCAGCAGGTACAGCGAAAAATTGAGGAGAAAGCAACAGTAACCAATGGAAACTTTAACTTCCAGTTTCGACCTACCCTCAGCTATGTAATCAATCGCAGCTTGAACCTGACCGTTTATTTCGAAAGAACTGTCAATGATCCACGCGTTACCACAGCTTTCCGTCGATCCAATACTGCCTTTGGAGGACAGCTACGATTTAATTTATCGCAATAGATTTCAATCTCTCCCGAATACTTTTAATTTTGGGAGAATTAAAAAAACCATCATGAATTTTCCAGACGAATTAAAGTACACCAAAGACCACGAGTGGGTTAAAATCGAAGGTGATATTGCCACTATTGGCGTGACCGACTTTGCGCAGAAAGAGTTGGGTGACATCGTATATGTAGAAGTAGAGACCATTGGCGAAACCTTGGAAGCAGGGGAAGTTTTTGGAACTGTGGAAGCAGTTAAAACGGTATCAGACCTTTTCATGCCAGTTACAGGAGAGATTCTCGAATTCAATAGCGAATTGGAATCTTCACCTGAGTTAGTAAATGACGCGCCTTACACCGAAGGATGGATGGTCAAAGTGAAACTTAGCGGAGATCTACCTGCTGATCTTTTAGATGCATCCGCTTACAAAGACCTGATCGGAGAATAAAAAAAGATGCGTCGGAAAGTTTGGACCTTCTTATGGTTGCTAGCATGCAGCATTGCCATGCTCACCCCAGGAAGTGCATTTCCAGATGTATCCGTTTTCA
Organism: uncultured Limnohabitans sp.; assembly: GCA_964397145.1. Taxonomy (GTDB): domain Bacteria; phylum Bacteroidota; class Bacteroidia; order Cytophagales; family Cyclobacteriaceae; genus Algoriphagus. The sequence goes on along the minus strand of CAYNIK010000420.1, from coordinate 270 downwards.
GTTTCCAAGATAAATTCATCCATTTCTTTATTTTCTTTGTTCTTGCTTACCTCGCCGTAGGAATAGGAGTCCAGGAAAAAAAGGAAATCTGGCGATCCAAGCGGCTATGGATAAATTTTATTGGGATTGCATTCTTTCCAAGCATTGGATTTGAAACCGCTCAACATCTAATCCCCTACCGAAGCTTTGATTTAAATGACCTCATTGTCAATGTTTTAGGTATATTTTCAGGATTATTTGGATATTTATATCGTCCTTCTTGCAAATTCA
>CAYNIK010000419.1:0-1595 GCA_964397145.1 uncultured Limnohabitans sp. | reverse complement strand
CGAAAAATTGGATTGGTCGATTGATGCTTTCTTCCAGCACAATGAGGGTTTCGGTTCGGTCTATTCCATCCACTTTTTGGATTTTGTCTAGCACTAGTCGAAGGTGATTGGTGTCTCGGCAGATAATTTTGGCGAAAATTGAATAGTTACCCGTGGTGTAGTATGCGCTTACTACCTCGGCAATTCCTTTCAATTTTTCAATCACTGTGTCGTACAAGGAACTTTTTTCTAAGTAAATCCCCAAAAAAGCGGAGATGTCGTAGCCAAGTTTAGAGAAATCAATATTCAGGGTAGCACTTTTTACTACACCCATATCTTCTAATTTTTTCATGCGCACATGGACAGTTCCGGAAGAAACGAATACTTTCTTAGCGATTTCCGTGTATGGCGTCTTCGCATCTTCATTGAGTAAAGAGATAATCTTTAGATCAACATTATCGATATCTAAAATTTTGTCCATTTTTCGGGCGGTGTTTTGGATGATTTTTAATAAAGAACGTATAAAATTATAGATTGTTTAAAATATCGCAAAATTATTTTTTCAATTTGCAATTTTGTATAAAATATATTTCCTTTGGGAATCCGTTCTGAAGCCAAATTTAATTTTGAATAGTTGAATTACTAATTCAAAAAAAAATCGTCCAACTGAATTAGGCCAAAGAATTGAAATTGAAAAAGAACTTTTAATCTCTAAAGTTATATTTGGGTTTATATTCTGAAAAGGGTCTTGTCTATGACGAGACCTTTTTGTTTTTAGGGTGATTTGATTCCATATTTTTTTTGAGCGGCAAGCAATTCTCTCGTACTCTTCCTTATTTTTCGCTAGTCAACAACTCTGTCCATGAAAAAACAACTCTTTTTTTTACCCGCTCTGTTTGTTTCAACTGCGCTTCTAGCACAAGTAAGGCCTTTTGTGCCCGAACCCGTGTTTCCAGAGAAAAACACAAAAAGCAAACACTACCTTGTATCTGGTGAACGACATGGCACTTCTTTTTTCAAAAAGTTTGAATTTCCGGAAGTAGAGTATCGTCCTGGTTCTACCCTCGATTTCACAAAATACCACACGGTTGATGTGATGTACCATTGGTACGAGACTTGGGCTCAGCAGTATCCTGAACTGGTGGATCTCTACGTGGTAGAAAAATCTTTTGAAGGGCGTCCCATCTACCAAATGACACTGACCAATAAAAAAACAGGCAAGGATACCGACAAACCAGCGGCTTATTTTGAAGGGGGGCGACATTCTGGAGAAATCACTTCCAGTGAATCTATCCTGTGGCTGACCCAGCACTTGTTGGAAAATTATGGCAAAGACCCTGAAATCACTGCGCTTTTGGATTCCAAAGTGATTTACCTTCGTCCACAAAATAATCCAGATGGCTCCAACATGTACTTGTATACTGCACAGCGCAATCGGAGCACTGTGAAGCCTCAGGACACGGACCGAGATGGCTTGCTGGACGAAGATCCTGAAGAAGACTTAGATGGTGATGGCATCCTGTATCAGGTACGTAAAAAGGCGGTTACCCCAGAGGAAAAGGAAAAGGCAAACTACATTCTCGATCCTCGAGATCCTAAAGGGCGTTTGATGAAGC
>CAYNIK010000418.1:0-1596 GCA_964397145.1 uncultured Limnohabitans sp. | reverse complement strand
TCACTTTTTCCAACAACCAAAATACCCACTGCCCAAATTCAAGCGGAAGTTCTAGAGCAAAGTCTTCTTTTTTACCCGAAAAAATAAGTTCACACATCCCCTCTTCCAACTCCTCCAACTGAGGCGAAGTGCCTAACCAGCACAGCCGCTGCTGGTCTTTCACCTTTTTTGGAGCTTGTGCTTGAAGCTGATGTTGGATGTAAGACTTGGGGATACTTGTAGGAGGCACTTTGAAATCAAACCAATTTTTCAAGGGGAGCTCCAGCCCTATCCCTTGCATGTAGTTGAATAAGGACTTGCGCAAGCCTTCGGAAAACATGTCGTGATCAATGCCTGTAGGATCCTCAAAATCCACCTCATTGTTGGCAAAGGGACCCAATTCCGTATCCCTCCGAACCACCCCAAAAGCCTTGGGGTTGAGCCCTACGGGACTATGTACTGTCATGGCAAAACGATGCCAAAAACCAGATTGAATGATTCCCTGTTCAAATAGTTGCCGCACCATTTCCAGGGAATCGACCGTTTCCTGAACGGTTTGGGTAGGGTAGCCATACATCAGGTAGGCGTGCACCAAAATCCCTGCTTGGGTGAAGTTTTGGGTTACCTGAGCTACCTGAGGTACCGTCACCCCTTTTTTGATCAAGTCCAAAAGTCGATCCGAAGCCACCTCCAGACCACCCGAAACGGCTATACAGCCCGATGCCCGGAGTAGTCTACAGAGGTCAGCGGAGAAACTAATTTCAAAACGAATGTTGGTCCACCAGACCACCACCAGTTCTCGGCGAAGGATTTCCAAGGCCAAGTCACGCATCAGTGCCGGTGGAGCCGCCTCGTCTACAAAATGAAATCCATTCGTGCCCGTTTGGGCCATAATTTCTTCAATACGGTCGCAGAGGATGGCGGCCGTAATCGGTTCGTAGCGACCGATGTAATCCAGGGAGACATCACAAAAGGTACATTTTCCCCAGTAGCAGCCATGGGCCAGCGTCAACTTATTCCAACGCCCATCGCTCCAAAGTCGGTGCATGGGATTGGCCACCTCGATCACCGAAAGGTAATCACGGAGGGGTAAGTCGCTGTAATCCGGAGTCCCTACTTCCCGTTGTGCAAGGTCTTTTACAGCTCGATTATCCATGTAAGTGACTTGCCCGTCAAGACGGATAAAGGTGCGTTTCAATTCCGTGTGAGGCCTTTTTCCCGCCAGGTGCTCCAAAAGCAAGCGTACAGGTGCTTCCCCATCGTCGAGAACGATGTAATCGATGTAGTCAAATACGCGAGGCTCTTTCAGGGAACGTAATTCCGTATTTGGGTAGCCCCCTCCCATCCAGACTTTAATCGTTGGGTGGTTGGCTTTGAGGTATTGTCCACACTTCAGGGCGGCGTAGAGGTTGCCCGGAAAGGGAACTGAAAACGCAACCGACTCGGGCTGGTAGCGCTGAATCTTTTCTTCCAAGAGTTGAAGGAGCAACTCATCCACCAGGCTATTGGGTTGCTCGAGTGCTTGTTGCAATTCATCAAAAGTACGCGCTGACATCCCCAGGCGCTCCGCATAGCGGGTAAATCCGAAGTGAGGGTCAATCGCTTCGGTGATCAGGT
>CAYNIK010000417.1:0-1596 GCA_964397145.1 uncultured Limnohabitans sp. | reverse complement strand
GCCTTCACCTGGCTTTCTAGTTTGGTTTTATCTTTGGGCTTCAAAAAATCCACCGCCACCCCAGCCTCCTTACTCAAGGCCACCTCCAAATCATCCCAGAAGATTTTCTGAGCGAGTTCCATTTTTTTTGAACCCGCATTGTAGCGGACTTCGGTCAAGGAAATAAAAAAAGGATGGAAGAGTGAAAGGCAGGCCCAAAGGGCCCAAGAAATGACAGTAAGTTGCATTTGCTAATCCAATTGTGCCGTTTGTAGGAATTATGCTGTAATATTGGACTTAATTTCTTTCTTTTCGAAGTATTTCTCCGAATATGACTTCATTTGAACTCTATTTTAAGTTAGGCCTGCAGCATATTTTAGACCTCCAGGGGTTTGACCATATTTTGTTCATCCTTTCTCTTTGCGCGGTGTATGTGGCCAGAGATTGGGCAAAAATTCTACTGCTCGTCACTGCTTTTACACTAGGACATTCCCTGACCCTGGCACTGGCCACCTTTGAGGTAGTCCAAATCCGTTCTGAAGTGATTGAGTTCCTCATTCCAGTGACCATTGCCTTTACTGCCCTGCTGACCCTGATCAAGCCCAAACCCAATTCCGGCAAAGGAATACAACTCAATTACCTGCTTGCCCTCTTTTTTGGATTAATCCATGGACTGGGATTTTCCAATTACCTCCGATCTTTGCTCGGTAAGGAAGCCTCTATCTGGCAACCCCTGCTCGCCTTCAATGTGGGGCTTGAAGTAGGGCAAATCGTCATCGTAGCAGCTTTCTTGCTCATCACCTCACTCGTACACTTAGCCGGAATGAACCGCAAGGAATGGACCTTGATCCTTTCTGCCTTCATCCTTGGAGTCGCTTGCATGATGCTCTTGGAAACCAAATTTTGGTAACCGGAGTCAATCCTTTCTTTCTAGAAATGCGTACCTTTCTCTACTGAACTTTGATTCAATCCCCTTTATGAAAAAAATAGTCGCCCTCGCCCTTTTTGCTTGCGCTGCCATTTTCCCGGCCCTAGCACAGCATACCGAGCAAAATCACGGCATCCGCTTTGAGCAGTTGGGCCCGATGCTCCGCACCCCCAACGTGTACCGCACCGCATCTGGAGCCCCTGGACACCTATACTGGCAGCAGCAAGCCAACTATGTCATCGACGTAGAGCTAGACGATACCAACCAATCCATCAAGGGCAAGGAGACGGTTACTTACATCAACAATTCCCCAGATGTGCTGACTTACCTTTGGCTACAACTGGATCAAAATAACCGAGGCAAGGATTCCGACACCCCAAAAGTGACGGAATCCAGCATCACCCCACGCATGTCACTGCGCACCTTGGAAGGCATTCTCTGGCACTCAGACGACTACGACGTGAAGATTCTCTCCATCCAAGATGCCTCCGGTAAGCCCCTCAACGTAGCGATTAACAAGACCATGATGCGCATCGACCTTCCCCAGCCTTTGAAGGCAGGTGAACGTGTCCAATTCAGTATTGATTGGAGTTTTAACATTACCGACCGCGTAGGCTATATTGGTGGTCGCCCAGGCTACGAGTATTTTCCGAAGGATGGCAACTACCTCTACACCATGTCGGAATGGT
>CAYNIK010000416.1:0-1606 GCA_964397145.1 uncultured Limnohabitans sp. | reverse complement strand
TTTTATCAGGAAGAAATATGCCCTGGTGGCTTTTGGGGGTGTCCATGGTGGCGACTACCTTCTCGGCTGACACGCCCAACCTAGTTACTGATATTGTTCGAAAAAATGGGGTAGCAGGCAACTGGGCCTGGTGGGCCTTTTTGCTCACAGGGATGTTGACTGTCTTTGTTTATGCAAAGTTGTGGAGAAGATCTGAGGCCACCACAGATTTGGAGTTTTATGAAATGCGTTATTCAGGTAAGGGGGCCGCATTTTTGCGCGCTTTCCGAGCCATTTACCTTGGGGTGTTTTTTAATGTAGTCATCATGGCGACGGTCTCTTTGGCTGCAATTAAGATTGGAGGGGTCATGCTTGGTTTGTCTCCTGTACAAACCTTACTCATCGCTTCCATCGTAACGGTGGTCTATTCCTCTTTTGGAGGATTGAAAGGAGTATTGTTGACCGACTTTTTCCAGTTTTTCATTGCCATGATTGGCTCCTTTGGAGCAGCATATTACGTGTTGGAACTGCCTGAAATCGGTTCGCTGCAGCAGCTACTCAGCCATGAGGTGGTAGCGACGAAGTTGGACTTTGTTCCAGATTTTACTAATCCGAATGTCTACATCCCACTCTTCATCATGCCAATTGCTATCCAATGGTGGGCTACTTGGTATCCAGGTGCAGAACCTGGAGGAGGAGGGTACATTGCCCAGCGAATGCTTTCTGCCAAGGATGAAAAAAATGCGATTGGTGCGACGCTCCTATTCAACATCGCCCATTATGCCTTAAGACCTTGGCCTTGGATCATTGTTGCCTTAGGTTCCTTGGTGGTCTTCCCTACCCTAGCTGATTTGCAGGTGGCATTTCCTCATATTCCTGCGGACAAGATAGGCGATGATTTGGCTTACCCAGCCATGCTTTCTTTCCTTCCCACAGGGATGGTCGGAATCGTCCTGGCTTCTTTGATTGCAGCGGTCATGTCTACGCTTTCTACGCATCTCAATTGGGGATCGAGTTACGTGGTGAATGATTTTTACTTGCGCTTTGTCAAGCCCGAGGCAAATGACAAGGAGTTGGTAGCTGTAGGAAGAATTTCTACTGTGTTGCTAATGGTCTTATCTTCTATTTTGGCGTTGGCACTTTCTTCGGCCTTGTCTGCCTTTGAGATTTTACTTCAAATCGGAGCAGGTACGGGTTTGATCTTTATTCTTCGTTGGTTCTGGTGGAGAATCAATGCCTACACCGAAATCTCTGCGATGGCCATTTCTTTTGCCGTAGCAATCTTCTTTGAAGTCATTAATCCCAAGGTGGGTTGGATCGATATTCCAGTGGAGGCTTCCTACCTTAAGTTGGTCTATTCGGTTTCCATCACTACGGTAGGCTGGTTGATCGTCACCTTTTTGACCCAACCTGAGAAAGACCAGGTCTTGCTTTCCTTTTACCGAAAAGTTCAACCTGCATCGCTAGGATGGAAGTCGGTTTTGGATCGCTACCCAGCCGAGAAACAAGAAAAAGGAAGACTGGGAATGGAGATTGGCTTGATGCTCGTGGGCACGGTCATGGTGTATGCAGCTCTGTTTTCCACCGGATTTTTCATCTACGGGGAGATTGCCCAAGGGGTAATTGC
>CAYNIK010000415.1:0-1609 GCA_964397145.1 uncultured Limnohabitans sp. | reverse complement strand
GCCAATAGGTCTCCCATGGGGGCAGATCCTGGATTCCAGTCCGAGGCAATGGCCACACTGGCTCCCTGATCCAAGAGTTTGCGGGCTGGGGTAAATGCCATCCCCAAGCCAATGGATGCGCCTGGCAAAGCTACGGCAACGGTATTGGACGAAGCGAGAAGCTGAATCTCCCCTTCGCCAGAAGCTTCCAAGTGATCTGCAGATCGGGCCCCAAGCCTCACTGCCACGGCTGATCCCCCGCAGGAGAATTGGTCGGCATGGATGGTCAAGTCAAAGCCCATTTGCTTTGCTTTTTCTAAGTAGGGACTGATTTCTTCCGGTGAAAAGGCACTTTTTTCCACAAAGGCATCGATCCGAGTACCTAAATTTTCTTTCAAGAGTAATGGAAAAAGTTGGTCTGCGATCTCCGTCAAATAGTCGCTGGGACTGCCTTTCCAATCCTTGGGACAAAGGTGCGCAGCCAGGCAGGTAGGAATCAAATCGGCAGCAGTGTCTGCGGATGCTTGTTTGATGGCTCGGAGCAACTTTAATTCTTCGGCTACAGATAGGCCATAGCCGCTTTTTACCTCGATACTGGTGACTCCTTCGGACAAAAGGCGATTGGCATTTTTGGTCGTGATTCCAGCAAGCGTTGCCTGATCCAATCCGCGGGTTTGGGTAACGGTATCCCAAATACCACCGCCGGCAGCGGCGATTTCAAGATAGGTCTTGCCTGCATTGCGCAAGGCAAAATCCCGAGCGCGACTTCCTCCAAAACACAAATGGGTATGGCAGTCTACCAGGCCTGGAAGAGCGACAAAATCCCCGTCTAGTTCATGAATTTCTGCTTCTGGGAATTCCTTTTTCAGCTCTGTCCAGGACCCAATTTTTTGAATGTATTCCCCCTCAATCAGGATTCCTGCCTGGGTAAAGATTTCCAGTTGCTCGTCTTGAAGTGCACCTTTGAGCGGCAACTTATCCAGCGTGAGGACTTGGCGGATGGGACCAATTAGTTTTTTCATAGGAATCAATAGTCAAAAAGGCTGGTCCACTCGGTGTGGTAAGGAGCCCCCGTTTCTTCTGCCACCTGATGGGCAAGTGCAAGTAAGGATCCACTTTTCACCAAGTTTATGGCCGTTTCCATGTCCTCATACAAAATCCGGTCTTTTTCAAGCGTTGGAATTACTTCACGGATGCTGCGGTAGACGGCATCCAAGATTTTTCCCGAACGGAGTGGTGCATGGAAGTCCATGGCCTGAGCAGCATAGAGCAACTCAATTCCAAGAATTTTTTCCACATTATCAATCACGCGCAGTGCTTTCCGTGCGCTGATGCTTCCCATGCTAACATGGTCCTCCTGTCCCAAAGAAGTGGGAATGGAGTCGGCAGATGCAGGAAAGCAAAGCCCTTTGTTTTCGGAGGCCAAGGCGGCAGTGGTGTACTGCGGAATCATCAAGCCCGAATTCAAACCTGTTTCCTTCAGCAGCAACTTGGGGACCCCTGGGGTATTCCCTTCGATGGACAAGTAAATCCGTCGGTCGGAGATATTTCCAATTTCAGAGGCAGCCAAAGTTGCATAATCCAATGGCAAGGCAATGGGCTGTCCGTGAAAATGCCCTCCAGAAATGGT
>CAYNIK010000414.1:0-1609 GCA_964397145.1 uncultured Limnohabitans sp. | reverse complement strand
TTCCAAGACTTAAAGGCCCAAGACAGTGTTTTCTTCGAACGAGGATTTAATCGCTGCGACCTGAATTACTTGAAAGAAAAGGTAGCTGAAGACTTGCGTTTTTACCACGACCAAGGCGGCTTTCAGGACAAAACTAAATTCTTGGAAAATACGGCAAACAATATCTGTGGGTCGGGTGACAAAAAACCCATCCGGAAAGTCGATGCTGAGAGTTTGGAAGTTTTTCCCATGAGTTCGGACGGCAAACTCTACGGAGCCATCCAAACGGGCATCCACCATTTTTACCTACGCGAAACTGGCAAAGAAGACCTCTGGACCAGCACCGCAAAATTTACGCACCTCTGGATTTTGGAAGAGGAAACTTGGAAACTCAAAGAGGTTCTCAGTTACGATCACCAGAGTGATTCTCCTCCACTTTCCCATAGGGATTGATTGAATTTGGTGTATTTGTCATTTTTTACTCGCTTAATTTTTCCTACCTTAACTCACTCTAGTTCAGACCATGGAAAAACTCAACAAAGCCGATATCCCGCAGGAGGCATTTGACCTCTACGACTACTACTGCCACAACAAGTTGGATCGCAGAACCTTCATCGAAAAGCTTTCCGTCTATGCGGTAGGAGGCATCACTGTGGCTGCCTTATTGGGTAGCATGATGCCCGATTACGCCAGCGGACGCACGGTGGCCCTAGACGACGAGCGACTGCAGAGTTCGGATTACCTGATGTACAACTCCCCCAAAGGTGGTGGACAAATCAAAGCACTTTTGTCCAAGCCTACCGGCAAGGGCAAGTTTCCAGGAATCATCGTAGTCCATGAAAACCGAGGCCTCAATCCCTACATCGAAGATGTGGGCAGAAAGTGTGCTGTGGATGGATTTATTTCCCTTGCCCCAGACGCATTGACTCCACTCGGAGGCTACCCGGGCAATGACGACGAGGGTCGGGCCATGCAGGCCAAGCGTACCCGTGAGGAAATGCTAGAAGACTTTATCGCTGCCTATGAATTTTTAAAGAACCATCCCGACTGCAACGGCAAGGTGGGCGTAGTGGGCTTTTGCTTTGGAGGCTGGATCTCCAACATGATGGCAGTACGCATTCCAGACCTCAAAGCAGCAGTACCCTACTATGGGGGTCAGCCCGAAGTCAGCGATGTTCCCAAAATCAATGCTCCACTCTTGATCATCTATGCTGCGCTAGACGAGCGCGTCAATGCAGGTTGGCCTGCCTACGAAGCGGCACTTCAAGCCAATGGAAAAGAGTTTGAGATGATCAACTACCCAGGAGTCAATCACGGGTTCCATAATTACAGCACACCCCGCTACGACGAACCTACTGCTAAAGCGGCTTGGGAAAAAACCATTGCCTTTTTTACCAAAAAACTAAGTTAATCCAAGCGCAAGGACAGGAACTGGGCAAAGGCGGAAAAAACTAAATTCAAAAGACTGCTTGCCTATGATGGACCAATTGCTGATCGACACCGAACACTTTACCCTGAGTTCCTGGGAGTTTTTTGTGCGACTTCTCGTGAGCATAGGCATAGGGGTGGTGATCGGTCTGGAAAGGCAATACAGTGCCATTAAGGAGCATGCCAATGGGTATTTTGGGAT
>CAYNIK010000413.1:0-1613 GCA_964397145.1 uncultured Limnohabitans sp. | reverse complement strand
GCATCAAAACGAATGATGTTGAACTTGTTCAGTTCCTTTTGTACTGCTGGCTCCAAGTAAGGATTCAAGTCCTTTGCCGAGATCACCGAATTTTTTAAATCCAAGCGTAGGAAGGTGCTGTCAAGTTGGGGAAGACCCTCCATAGAAAACGAACCAAAAAGCGCTGTTTTTTCACCCATTCGAATCAAAAATTCTTCTGAGCTAAGGTTTGAAATACTGCCTTTCACTGTTCCACTCAAACTTAAAACATCCTGAATGGGAGGGAGAGAAGGTGCAAATCGACGAATGTCAGAAAGGTCGAGAACTGTTTCTTCGAAGGTGGCGGTCAGCAGCACTTGATTCACAAAATCACCATAGCCTTTGGGTCCCTTGGGTTCGAGGCGCAGGTAATTTTGGATTCGGCTTTTGTCTGTTTGAAGGTCAAGTTCTTTCAACTCCAAGGCCTCTGGACTGTAGTGAAACTGGGTTTTGAATTGATTTACCTGCAATCCCGTGAAGCGCTCTTTCCCACTGAGATTGCGAAGATCAAAACCTAAATTCGGTCCTTCCAATCGAAAATTGGAGGCATTGGCAGCCAGTTCGTTCCACTCCATGCGGGAATAATCCCAGCCTTCGGTAATGGGTGCTGCCTGTAAGTTCGTGTAAGCAAAGGTGGTTTGCCGAAGTTCAAGTTCGTTGATGAAAAATCGGGCGGTCGGCTTTTCGGTCGGTACACTTCCAAAGGCCTGACCCAATGCGCTGATCCATTGGTTGATGTTCAAGCTCGAATCTCCCACATGATTGATCAGGTGAATGCGTGCTTTTTCGATTCGGATATGATCCAACTTTGGGTCTCCGGGTGGCAGCAGGGAAAAAATGGAAAAGTCTGCATAGAGTTCCTCTGCTCCAATCATCAAACTGTCTTGCTGGTCGTATACCGCTACAGTTTCCAAACGCAGCGCATCCCACCAGCTGAGGTGAATTGTCCCTATCTCGGTGCGAAAGTTGGTTTGTTCACTGAGTGAACTCGTGACTTTGTCGATGAGCCAGTTTTGAACGGGAGGAAGTTGGATACCCAATCCTAGCCCCAAAAGTAGGAGCAGCATAGAAAAGACAGACCAACTCACTACTCGGAAAGCTTTGTGTAAAAAATCCGTAACTTTGGCCTTATTTTCCAATGGGTACAACCGATATTTCTATACTTGCAATTGAGTCCTCTTGTGACGAGACTTCTGCCTCCATTATAGTGAATGGCAAAGTACTCAATAATATTGTGGCTACACAATCGGTACACGAAAAATATGGGGGTGTGGTTCCAGAATTAGCTTCACGAGCGCATCAGGAAAATCTTATCCCTGTGGTGCATGAGGCACTTTCTGGTGCTGGAATTTCTAAGAAGGAGCTTGCGGCCATCGCTGTGACCTCTGGTCCAGGCTTGATGGGATCGCTGCTGGTTGGGGTAAGTTTTGCGAAGGCCTTTGCCAAAACGCTCAACCTTCCCCTGATTGATGTGAACCACATGCAGGCTCATGTGCTGGCACATTTTATTGATGAACCGCGTCCCAGCTTTCCATTTATCTGTTTGACCGTCAGTGGAGGCCATACCCAACTCGTGTGGGTACGGGACCACTTGG
>CAYNIK010000412.1:0-1617 GCA_964397145.1 uncultured Limnohabitans sp. | reverse complement strand
TCCGGTCAGTAAAAGATACCGTGACCGATTTTTTTGTGATTTGTTCGGGTAATTCTGACACCCAATTGGACGCAATTTCCAAATCCATCGAAGAGCAAGTACACAAAGCTGGTGATTCACCAGCATGGAAAGTGGAGGGTCGAGCCAATGGGCAGTGGATATTGATGGATTATGTCAATGTGGTCGCTCATATTTTTCTTTCGGACAAACGAGAATACTATGGCTTGGAAGAACTATGGGGGGATGCCAAAATTACCCGAATTTCCTAAGTATTTCCCTGAACTTTCAACTCCCAAATCTGTTTTAGCATTTACACAAGCACTCCCTAACAAGCGATGAGCGATAAAAATAAAAATAAGAATTTCACCCCTAAGGCACCTCAAAAACCTAATTTTCAACTTTGGCTAATTGTGGCTGCAGTCATGTTGCTTTTGGGTCTAACTTGGATCCAGCAACGTGGTGCCGTCATTGACATTACCCAGAAGCGTTTCGAGGATATTTACACGGCTGGAGATGTGGCTAAGGTGGTCATTGTGCGCAACATGAATCGCGTGGATGTCACCCTCAAACCAGCTGCACTCCAGAATCCAAAGTATAAAACTGAGCTGGAAGCCAATTCCTCCTTTTTTAATCCTGAAGGCCCGCACTACGCCTTGCAAGTAACTACTGCAGACAAATTCCAGGCTGACTTCCAGGCCTTGGAAGAAAAAATGCCTGTAGGAACTGAAAAAATAGGTTTCTCCGTGACCAACGAAGAAAACTGGAGCAACTACTTTGGAAGCTTCGGATTCATGATTCTCCTATTTGTGCTTTTCTGGTTTATGATGCGCCGCATGTCTGGTGGTGCAGGTCCTGGAGGTCAGATTTTTAATGTGGGTAAATCCAAGGCACAACTCTTTGATGCCGACAACAAAGTGAAAATCACTTTTGACAATGTGGCAGGCCTTGACGAAGCGAAAGTTGAAATTCAAGAAATCGTAGAATTCCTGAAGAACCCATCCAAATTCACCAAACTGGGTGGTAAAATACCAAAAGGTGCTTTGCTGGTGGGCCCTCCAGGTACCGGTAAAACCTTGCTTGCCAAAGCCGTGGCCGGAGAAGCGGGAGTACCGTTCTTCACACTTTCAGGTTCTGATTTCGTAGAAATGTTTGTTGGGGTAGGTGCTGCACGTGTACGTGACCTATTCAAACAAGCTAAAGAAAAAGCACCTTGCATCATTTTTATCGATGAAATTGACGCAATTGGCCGTTCCCGTGGCAAGGGCCAAATGCCTGGCTCCAACGACGAACGAGAAAATACACTCAACTCCCTCTTGGTGGAGATGGATGGATTTGGAACTGATTCAGGTGTCATTGTTTTGGCAGCGACCAACCGTCCAGACGTATTGGATAGCGCTTTGCTTCGTCCAGGACGATTTGACCGTCAGATTTCCATAGACAAGCCAGACATCGTGGGTAGAGAGGCCATCTTCAAAGTACACCTCAAGCCAATCAAATCGATCGCAGAAGTAGATGCGAAGAAATTAGCCGCCCAAACTCCTGGATTTGCAGGGGCTGAAATCGCCAACGTCTGCAACGAAGCAGCCTTGATCGCTGCTCGAAAAAATAAGGAAGCGG
>CAYNIK010000411.1:0-1618 GCA_964397145.1 uncultured Limnohabitans sp. | reverse complement strand
CGTCCCTCAAGGACGAAAACGAGCACATCACCATTCCTGGTTTTTACGAAAAAGTGCAAGAGCTCAGCGCGGCACAGCGTCAGCGCCTAAACGAAGCCCCATTTGATCTTTCCGAGTACAAAGGCAAGTTGGACATTCAGGAAGTGCATGGGGAAAAAGGATACAGCACCATCGAACGGGTAGGCATCCGCCCTACGCTTGATGTGAACGGCATCTGGGGAGGCTATACGGGGGAAGGTGCCAAGACTGTGCTTCCCTCCAAGGCATTTGCCAAGATTTCCATGCGCTTGGTTCCTGACCAAGACTGGCACGAAATCGCCACCCTTTTTGAAAATCATTTTAAAGCCATCGCCCCAGCATCGGTAACCGTCAAGGTAAAAGCACACCATGGTGGCGCTCCTGCGGTGGTGTCTGACTCTTCCCTAGGCTACCAAGCAGCAGAAGCAGCCATGGAGGAGACCTTCGGTAAAAGACCCATCCCTACCCGAGAAGGAGGATCCATTCCGATTGTAGCGCTTTTCCAAAAAGAGCTGGGTTCCGATCCCATCCTATTTGGTTTTGGACTCGATACGGATGCCTTGCACTCGCCCAACGAGCACTATGGAGTGAAAAACTACCTCATTGGCATCGAAACCATCGCTGCCTTCTTCAGACACTTTAGTAATCTGAGCGGAAAATAAGTTTGACTCCTCCTTTGCCTCAAACCAAGCCCCCCAAAAACCTTAACCCTTTAGTTCGTGTTTCTCTAGGTAAACCCTGCATTTCATGACTCGCTTCCAAAAAAATTGCCTTCTCCTCCTTGCGCTTGTGCTGCTCATCAGCCCATGGGCACAGGCTCAGTTGGTCAAGCCGCCAGTCTGGAATGTACGCCTGGAAGGCAAGGACCTAATGGTTGGAAAGCAAGCCATGGTGGTGCTCGAGGCACAAATTCCCATGGGCTGGTATGTGTACTCCAATGATTTCGACAAAAGCTTAGGGCCTTTGTTGACTGAATTTGTTCCTGGCAGCTCGACGGATTATGCAGTAGCCGGAAAGCTTCAGGCGATCCAACCTAAAAAGAAGTACGACGAGGTATGGGAAGGGGACGTAACCTTCTTTATGGGGAAAGGGCGCTTTGAGCAGCCCGTCAAGTTGCTCCGCACTGCGGGTAAAGTCACCGGCTCCTTGGAGTACCAAATGTGTTCGGACCTGACAGGACAATGCATCAACTACGAGTTGGACATCGAACTGCCATTTACGGCAACAGAAAATCCTGCGGCTACCGAAGACCTCCAAAAAGAAGCCGCAGCCTTGGAGGAAGCTCCTCTTGAGGAAGCAAATCCCAGTTCCTTTCCCAAAGAGGGAACTGATTCTTCAGACGTAGTAACTTCCGCCTCAGCTCCTGTAGCATCCTCCACAACGGATGAGTTTGCAGCAGCAGAAGAATCCGCCTCACTATGGGGCTTTATGGTCTTGGCCTTCTTGGCTGGCCTAGCCGCATTGCTGACCCCCTGTGTGTTTCCAATGATCCCGATGACGGTAAGCTTCTTTACCGGCAGATCCAAAAAACGATCCGAAGGCATACGCCAGGCATTTATCTACGGCATTTCGATTATTGGTATTTACACCGTTGCGGGCA
>CAYNIK010000410.1:0-1619 GCA_964397145.1 uncultured Limnohabitans sp. | reverse complement strand
CTCCAGCGGAAATGGGTGGTGAGGATCTCGTCAAGTCCACGAGGCCCAAAAAGTTGGAGCGGTTCGGTACGCTTGGAGAGGTGGTAACTGGATAGGAGGCCGATCAAACCAAGGTAGTGGTCTCCATGTAGGTGGGAGATAAAAATAGTAGAAATTTTGGAGGCTTTGGCTTTGTATTTCCGCAATTGGAGCTGGGTGCCCTCCCCACAATCCAGTAATAAAAACTCCTGCCCAAATCGAACGACTTGGGCAGTGTGATTTCTTCCATGCATGGGAATGGAAGAGGTGTTTCCTAGGATGGTGATTTCAAATTCAGGACTCAAGCGCCCTCCTCGTCTTCTCCTCCGTCAATCTCATGCATAAATACCGCTTCACCCGCTTCTTCCAAGTTGGCTACAAGGCGCAGCTTTTTATCGAGCATGGAGATTTTGAGTAGCTTCATTACGTGGTCGCGAACACCCGAGATCACAAAGATGCCTCCATTTCGACCAAATTCTCGGTCGCCTACGAGTAGGGCACTTAGGCCACTGGAATCCACATAGCTCACTTGACTCATGTCAAGTACAAGGTTGCTGTAGCCCTCTGCGTGGATGGTCAATAGTTCAGACTTTAGTTTGGGAGCCAATAGGGAGTCGATTTTTTCCTCTAGTGGGGAAAATACTACGTACTGCTCTTTTTTATCGATGGTATATTTCATGTGCTTAGTTGGCAAGGTAGTCTAAAATACTTTTTTCAATTCGTGTGGCAATGTCAGTAGTTTCTGCTCGGACAAAGGAGGTTCCGGTAATCTTTTCAAACAACTCAATGTAGCGATCGGAAATGCTTTCTACAAGTTCATCGCTCATTTCTGGCACCACTTGACCCTCTTTTCCTTGGAAGCCATTGGCAATCAGCCATTGGCGTACAAATTCTTTGGAGAGCTGCTTTTGTGGTAATCCTTGTTTTTGGTTTTCTTCGTAGCCTTCTGCGTAGAAGTATCGGGAAGAATCTGGGGTGTGGATCTCATCAATCAGGTAGATTTTTCCATCTGCTTTACCAAATTCATACTTGGTGTCCACGAGGATCAACCCTTTTTCCTTCGCCATCTCTTGGCCACGTTGGAAGAGCGCTCGGGTGTATTTTTCTAGAACCAGGTAATCCTCTTCGGAGACTATCCCTTTGGCCAAGATGGCTTCTCTAGAGATATCCTCGTCATGTCCTTCGGAGGCTTTGGTGGTAGGTGTGATGATTGGGGTAGGGAAGGGATCGTTTTCCTTTAATCCTTCCGGCATGGGTACGCCACAGAGCATCCGTTTTCCTAGCGCATATTCACGAGCTGCATGTCCAGCAAGGTAGCCACGGATCACCATTTCCACCTTGAAGGGTTCACAACGCTTTCCAATAGTCACACTTGGGTCTGGGGTGGCAGTCACCCAGTTGGGAACTAAATCTGCAGTGGCTTTTAGGAAGCTTGCTGCGATTTGATTCAGTACTTGTCCTTTGTAGGGGATGGCCCGAGGAAGAACCACGTCGAAGGCAGAGATTCGATCGGAAGCCACGACTACAAGTTCCTTTTCAAACATGTATACGTCCCGTACTTTTCCTTTGTAAAAGCCTTTCTGTCCAGGAAAGGAAAAATG
>CAYNIK010000409.1:0-1621 GCA_964397145.1 uncultured Limnohabitans sp. | reverse complement strand
TGGATGCTCTCCGCCTGCTGGATGCTCTCCGCCTTCAGGATGTTCAGCAGCTTTTTCGGTACTGTCTGTTGTTCCTGTAGCTTCCTCTTTTTTGCCGCCGCAGGAGGTCAAAAACGTGGCTGAAAAGAATGCAAATAGCAACAAACTAGCTAAGGTTTTGGTCACATTTTTCATCTGGATATGGGTTGGTATACCTACAAGTTAAGAATTTGATCTTAAGAAATAGGCAATTATTTAATTTTTTGGAAGCTAAATAGTCCGACTCTAATTTTTCCAGTTTTGGGATATAGGCGCAATTCGATTCTATTTAAAAAATCTAAAAGCAAAATCGTTAGCGCACTAAAAATTAAATAATTAGATTTTTGTGGAATATCCTGTGAATCTACTTTACATTTGACGCAAGATCGAAGAGAATGAGCTACTCTGGGCTATTTAAAAATCCGGACAAACAAATTTTAGCCCTTCAGTGGGTCAGAAAAACCAACAGCTTGGTCAGGGTAATTTTCACCTTGTTGATCTTCTTGGTTTGGATAATTGATTTGGGTTTTCCAAAACAAGAACTCTTCCCCATCCACTCCCTTTGGTATGGCATTGCACTAGTTGTGCTGGGACAAAACTATTTGTATCGACTCCTCTTTATTTACAAGGATGTAAGCAAAGGAAGGAGACGATTGGAAGTTTTTCTCACCTTGCTCCTTCATTTTTCTGCCTGCATTCAATTTGGATGGATGGAGGACTGGATATGGTTTCAAGCCTATGAATCCGCACTTACCAATATCCTAATTTGCTTGCTTTTCTCCATTGAATTGAGTCGATTAAGCCTTGGTATCAACAAATTGGCCATTCATCCAGCATTGATATTTATCCTAAGTTTCCTGTTGGTTATTTTGGTGGGGACCCTTCTTCTAATGCTTCCGAATTCTACTGTTGGAGGGATTTCTTGGATTGATGCCTTATTTACGGCTACCTCAGCTGTCTGCGTGACAGGATTGATTGTAGTGGATACGGCTACAGTCTTTACCGGAATGGGCAAAACCATCCTTATGATTTTGTTTCAAATTGGCGGTTTAGGAATGATGACCTTTACCAGCTTTTTTGGCTTTTTCTTTAAGGGAGGCCAATCGCTCCAAAGCCAACTTTTTCTCAAAGATTACATCAACGAGGACAACATTAGTAAAATTGGATCCACCTTGGTCAAAATCATCCTTTTTACCTTTGGATTTGAATTGCTAATCGCTGCTACCATCTTTTTTATTGTGGATGGAAACCTGTTTGGTTCACTTTCCGATCGCTTATTTTTCTCCATTTTCCATTCCATCTCCGCATTCTGTAATGCTGGATTCTCTACGCTGACCAATGGACTCTACGAAATTGGGTTTCGCACCGAATACCATGTCCATCTTTTATTGGCCATTTCCATTATTGTAGGTGGTATTGGCTTTCCAGTAATTGTAGCCTATGCACAGGTTGTTAAGCGCGTGTGCAACAACTGGTTCAACATCTGGATGAAGAAAGATTCCATGTACCACCATACACCACGCATCTTTAACATCAATACTAGTTTGACTACCGTGACCACAATCATTTTGCTGGTAGTTGGATTTGTAACCTATTGGATATT
>CAYNIK010000408.1:0-1621 GCA_964397145.1 uncultured Limnohabitans sp. | reverse complement strand
GGATGGATTAAGAATTTGGGTAACCGGGTAAACAACTATTACCCCAAAGAATGGCGGATTCGAAACTAAAACTTTCGCCTAAACCGTCTGTTTAAAATTATTTTTCGCCTAAGGGCTTAGAAGAGCCACAAGCTGCCTAACTTAGAACTTTAGTTCAACGCCACAGATTCCATGCTTAAAAAACAGCGTTACGAAGCCTTTATCCAGCATTTTTCTGAAAACATGCCTGTGGCAGAAACCGAACTGGAATACGACAATCCTTTCCAGCTCTTGGTAGCCGTAGTCCTCTCCGCCCAATGTACAGACAAACGAGTCAATATCGTGACCCGAGAGCTTTTCAAGCATTTTCCAACCGCTGAACACCTTGCTGCGACCCACTTTGATGAGCTTTTTCCCTACATCCGATCGGTCTCCTACCCCAACAACAAAACCAAACACCTGATTGGTCTTGGAAAAATGCTGTTGTCGGACTTTGGAGGGGAAATCCCATCGACTGTAGAAGAGTTAGTCAAACTGCCAGGGGTGGGGCGAAAAACAGCCAATGTGATTACTTCGGTCATCTGGCAGCAGCCCAATATGGCCGTGGACACGCACGTATATCGGGTATCTCGGCGTTTGGGCTTGGTTCCGCTAACCGCCAAGACCCCCCTAGAAGTAGAAAAGCAATTGGTCAAACACCTGCCCAAGGAGCACATTCACAAGGCACATCACTGGCTAATTCTCCACGGGCGCTACACTTGCCTGGCAAGAAGCCCAAAATGCAATGCTTGTGCGATTACCCACCTGTGCAAATACTACGAAAAAACGCACAAGCCTGTGGATAAGTCCAGAACCTGACGGTCCTAAATCCTAGTTTTCTCCTCCATTTCGAGGCCGGTAACCCGAATCTTTAAACAACTTTTTTGCATTGGATTCACGCATCAGTTCGGGTAAGGAAAGATCCTGTTGGATGGCATACTCCTCCACAATATTCCAACCTATCCATCGACCAATCCGACCAGGTGCATCCGCGCTGATGGCATCGGTAGCTGGGGCTTCCCCAATGTACTTTCGAATTTCAAAGGGGTTGGTTTCAAACAGGAGTTCGTTTTCAATAAAATGCGTCCAAATAAGATCCTCATTGTCCCAGCAGGCCTGAATTTGTTCGGGCGTGTACCCAATCAGGTATTGATCCGAAGTGCAGGGAAGGATGGATTTGACAAAATGGTAGGCCTTTCCATAGTAGACCATTTCCGCCAAGAGCGTATTGTCTTGCGTATCGATTTCATTATAGCGAGATGAAATGGCCAACACAATCATGGGTACCAGGTACTTTCGTTCGTATCGAGACGCGATGTACTTAGGCAAATCCGGCTGAAATGCATGGTCGCTTGGCAAAAAATAGTCCAAGCCAATCACCAAGATGTCTTCATCTACTAGAAGGTCCAATCCAAATCCAGACACATAGGTATAGACCTTGGGCGCCTTAAAGTCGGGGTAGTAGCTTTTCAAATAGGCAAAGGCCTGCTCCAGCTCCACTTTGATGTCGGATATGTCTGCAAACTCTTTAGCAACTGCCGCATTCAAGGCTTGAAAAGCAGAGTCCTGATTGACTCGCAGCAAATCCTGAGCTAAGGAATCT
>CAYNIK010000407.1:0-1632 GCA_964397145.1 uncultured Limnohabitans sp. | reverse complement strand
AAGGCACCCCTTATGATCTGACAACAAAGTTAAAGGGGAAAAGTTTTTTTCCAAAGCCCTCCATTGGCCCACTTATTTCTTCCCTTTTTGCTTAAATAAAGCCCATTGAGCCGCCTCCATCCACCATTGGTAAAAATCCAGGGTCTTCCCCAAAACAAAAACCCTATGTTTGTACAGTTCGAAAGCCCATTATGAAACGTTTTTTATTCTTTTTTATCCTTGTTGGAGTGTTCAGTTTTTTTCAAGCAGAAGCACAAGC
Organism: uncultured Limnohabitans sp.; assembly: GCA_964397145.1. Taxonomy (GTDB): domain Bacteria; phylum Bacteroidota; class Bacteroidia; order Cytophagales; family Cyclobacteriaceae; genus Algoriphagus. Next base: position 1,373 of record CAYNIK010000407.1, on the reverse strand, counting down.
TCCGGCTCAGCAAAATGCCTTTGCATTTAAACTAAAAGAACCCATCACCTTAGATGGTATTTTGGATGAAGCCATCTGGAAGGATGCAGAAGGATGGAATGGCAATTTTATGCAGTACTTTCCTTCGGACACTTCCTTGAGTAAAGTTCCCACCCGCGTAAAAATCGCTTTCGATGATACCAACTTGTATATCGCTGCGATCATGGAGAATACAGGTCCTAGAAAATATGTTACCACCTCGTTAAGAAGAGATTACCGTGGAGAACAAAACGATGGAATCAGTTTTGTTTTTGACACCTTTAACGACGGAACGAATGCGTTCCAGTTTGGGGTAAATCCCTATGGCGTGCAGCGAGAAGCCTTGCTAGCCAATGGGGGTTCCCGCGCCGAAGATCTGAACCTAGCATGGGACAACAAATGGTATGCAGAGGCAAAAATGATGGAAAACCACTGGCAAGTAGAGGTGATCATCCCCCTATCAACCCTGCGATTTAAAGAAGGCGCACAAAACTGGAACGTCAACTTCTACCGAGTGGATAGCCATACGGGTGAGCGATCCACCTGGGCTCCTATCCCCCGAAATATCCCGATCATCACGACGGCTTTTCTACGCAAAATGATCTTTGAGGAGCCCCTGCAGAAAAAAGGGGCCAATGTCTCCCTCATCCCCTATGTAGCGGGACGAACGTCTAGAAACTTCCTTGAAAACAGCAGCGAACCCCTTAGACCTGCAATTGGCGGCGATGCAAAAATCGGTATCGGGCCTGCCATGAACCTGGACTTGACCTTCAACCCGGATTTTTCGCAGGTAGAAGTAGATCAGCAGGTCACTAACCTCGACCGATTCGAAATCTTTTTCCCAGAGCGAAGACAGTTTTTTCTTGAAAATGGTGACCTCTTTGACAGCTTTGGTCAGCCTCGATCCCGCCCCTTCTTCTCTAGGAGAATCGGTGTGGATATCGACTCCGCTACGGGCCAAAATGTGCAAAGTAAAATCATCTATGGGGCTCGCCTCAGTGGAAAATTAAACGAGAACTGGCGTGTAGGAGCCATGAATATGCAAACAGCCACAGATGAGGATGCGGGCATTGTGGGCAAAAATTTTACTGTGCTAGCGCTCCAAAGAAAGGTGTTTGAACGCTCCAACATTGGATTGATCTATGTCAACAAAGAATCCTTGGCTCTAGACGAGTACCAGCAACTGTTTGATCCTACAGCATACAATCGCTTGTTGGGAGTCGATTACAACCTCAACTCAGCCAATGGAAAGTGGACGGGAAAGGTCTTTTACCACCGCACCTTTGAATCCGAAAAAGTGGATAAGCCTTATTCCTTCAATGCTTACCTCTTGTACAACGACCTACACTGGAATT
>CAYNIK010000406.1:0-1641 GCA_964397145.1 uncultured Limnohabitans sp. | reverse complement strand
ACATTCAGTCCGAGTTGGAGGAAAAGGAAATGGAGGCTTGGCAAAACTTGGTCAACATCCTCACGCACGAGATTATGAATTCCATTGCGCCAATCTCCTCCTTGGCGGGGACCTTAAAGGGGGAATTGGAGCAAAAACTCGAACAGAAGGAAGCCTTGCATCCAGCTGATATGGAAGATTTTTTGATGGGGGTGCAAACCATCGAGAAGCGAAGCGAAGGATTGGTGAGCTTTGTGTCAGATTTCAGAAGCTTAGCCCATGTTCCTGCTCCTAAATTCGGAAGTATCGCTTTGGAATCGCTTTTTGATCAATTGGAACTTTTGTTGCAGCATCAGCTAGAGCATCAAGGCATTCGTCTTTTCAAGGAACTGGACCCGAAGGAACTTATCCTATTCGGAGACCAAACCCAGATTGAACAGGTGCTGATTAACCTGATGCATAATGCCATTCAAGCACTTGAAGATGCACCCCTCAAAGAGATTCAATTGAAAGGCTATATTGATGAGGCAGGTAAGATTATTCTGGAAGTCATTGATTCGGGCAAGGGGATCGAAAAAGAAGCTTTGGAAAAGATTTTTATTCCATTTTTCACCACCAAGCAGAAAGGCTCCGGAATTGGACTCAGCCTTTCCAAGCAGATTATGCGTCGCCACAAAGGCAACATTCAGGTTCGCTCCGAACTTGGCCAAGGAACCACCATCAAGCTGATTTTCAATGGGTAGAAATTCTTGAAAATAATCTTCCAAGAGGCTCGATAAACACAAGTTTATTGATAGATTGGGAGATTAATCCGCTACCTTACTTATGAAAAACACCCACTTACTTCTAGCTGTACTTGTCGGTTTACTTTTAGCTTGTGAGCCACAAAACCCTTATTTGGACCTCCAAAAAGCATTGCAATCCAACTTACCCGAGTCAACCTTTCAATCCTACATGGATCTTGATTCCATCGCATTTGATAAACTCGTAGAAGAGGCTATTTTGGCAGATTGCCCATCGGAGGAAATTGGAGAGCCCTTGAAAGAAATTCAACGGGTTGAAGCGGGAAGAAAAATGATGGCTGCCAAATCGGAATTAAGTGATGACGAACTAATTGCACTGATTGAAGAAGTTAAAGATGGGTACAAACTGCGAAAATCAGCCTTGTGTTGGTAAGGTAAGTGAGTGCATAAATCAGTAGTACATTTCCTAGGATCGAAAGCTCCGAACTCAGCCAAGTAACGACCGTCAAGTTGAATTAAAATGGTTAATTACCTATTTAATATATTTTCTTACACACGTACATGGTTGATAAAAAGCATAACTTAAATTAAAGGTGGTGCATAGATACTTTTTACCTGTATACCAATAATTTAATTTGAACAAAAGTATAGGGCGCTAGCATTTATTTTTTTTTATAAACAAACTATACTTGATCTAGTTTTTATTTTTAGCATTAACTTAGTTAATCCTAAAAAGAATCTTTCTATCAATCAAATTCTACCCATGAAAGGATTTATTTTTCTTCTAGCCTTCCTAATTTCTTCGAGTCTTTTTGGACAAGCAAAGGTTAAAAACGCCTACAAACAACTCAGTAAAGGAGATCTTGCCAAAGCAAGTGAATTACTTTCTGAAGTAAAGTCAGAGGACATTCGATTAGAA
>CAYNIK010000405.1:0-1650 GCA_964397145.1 uncultured Limnohabitans sp. | reverse complement strand
AAAGTCAGCGACCATGTGGGTAAAATCCCACTGGTCTTGATTGCACCCGACGATACCGAACTAATCAAGGGTGGAAGTGAGGGTAGGCGAAAATTTTTTGATGGCCTCCTAGCCCAGTTGGACCATCCCTACTTGGATCAACTGATCCGCTACCACCATTTTCTCAAGCAGCGCAATGCCCTGTTGAAGCAATTTGCAGAGACGGGTCGACGAGACCTCACCTTGCTAGCCGCCTACGAGGAGGAACTTATTCCCTTAAGTCAATCTCTTGCCAATCGACGAGCAGCATTGATCCAAGAAATAGGCCCATTGCTACAGAAGTATTACGAAGCGCTGTCCATGGGAAGGGAACAGGTAGGTTTAAGTTACGAAACCGAAGCACTGCGGGAAGATTTTCCAGCATACTATACAGGGATGCGACAAAAGGACTTTGCAACCAAAAACTGTAATGCAGGCATCCATAAAGATGATTTTGATTTTCGGATCGACGGCCATCCCCTGCGTAAACTCGGCAGCCAAGGGCAGCAAAAGTCGGTTATTATTGCCTTGAAATTGGCCCAGTTTGAGTTGTTTGAAAAATCCAAGGGAGAAAAGCCTTTGTTACTGCTCGATGATATTTTTGATAAGCTGGATGAGGAGCGCATTGCCAAGCTCCTACAACTGGTGTCACAGGGCAACTTTGGGCAGTTATTTATCACCGATGCGCGTCCAGAACGCTCCAAAGAAATTCTGGGGACTATCCAGGCGGAAGTGGCTTATTTTTTCGTAGAGGATGGGGTAATCTCCAAAAAATAAGGGGCCGAAGCCCCTTTTTTGGTTACCACAAGGTAGATGGATATTCTCCTTGGGCATGTAGCTGTTGCAAGGCTTCAATCACCACCGGACGATCTTCGGTGTAAGTCACCCCAAACCAGGTTTTGCCTCCTGGCAAAATTTCAAATGCAGCTTCATTGGCTTGAATCAGGTTGTTGGCTACAGTAGGAATGTAGAACTCCGACTTCAAATTCCCCAGGTTGGCGGGTAAAAACTCCATCCACATCTTTTCAATGTCTTGAAAAACTGCGGGGTGAAATCCCCAGAAATTCATACTTACTGGCGTGTTAGGTGCAATTTCCAAGGCTTCTCCTTCGCCACGACTCAGAATTTTATCACCTTCCTGCGCAATGGAGGTTCGCTCAGTCATGCCAATCAATTGCCCTTTGGCATTCGTTTCGCATACACCCCGACTCACCGTTCCGTGTGCAGAAAGTACATTCTTTAGTGCATAGCCCACCATGGCATGTAAGTTGGGCTGCACCTCCGTAGTCAAAAACTTACCCAAAACTGCAAAGGCTTCCTTTCCATAAAAATCATCTGCATTGATGACTGCGAAAGGCTCATGGACCGCGTCCTTTGCACATAGCACCGCATGTGCCGTTCCAAAAGGCTTGACACGATCCGCTTGCTTCAGATCGGCAGGGACAAAACTGTCTAAAGATTGTAAAACCCAGTCTACTTCAATTTTCCCTTGAAGCTTGGGCATAAACTTTTCCTGGGCAATTTCCAGGATCTCTTGCCGAACGATAAATACTACTTTGCCAAATCCTGCCCGGATTGCATCAAAAATCGAATACTCCAAAATAGTCTCCCCATTCGGGCCAAAACCATCAA
>CAYNIK010000404.1:0-1662 GCA_964397145.1 uncultured Limnohabitans sp. | reverse complement strand
TGCGAGAACTCTCCTACCTCATCAATTCCTATTACAAAAAGCGTTTTAGTGATTACTTGAATGAAATGCGTGTCCATTACTTTTTGGAACAAGTTGATCGTTCTTCTATGGACAGCCTAACTATTGAAGCCATAGCCCTTCAAGCTGGGTTTTCATCCAAAAGTTCTTTTTACAGGGCATTCAAGCGTTTTTATGGCTGTACACCTTCCGAATACTTACAACCTTCTTCCTACACTTAATTCGTAGTCGATTTTTAGTTAGTTGTGTCAAGTTCCGAACATGGGAGTTGAATTTTGATCCATTTTGACTTTGTACCCCTAGCCTCTTTGTATCTTCCTGCATGTTTGATGAATACCCTATTGGTTCATGAGCCGAGTTTTTGAATTTACTTGTATCCTCCTCTTGTATTTAATAGTCAACGCGGGTGGTCTTTATGCCCAGAGCATTACTCCACAAGTGATCAATGCTGGTGGAATGCCTTCCAAGTCAGGAACAAGTTCGCTAGACTACAGCATCGGAGAACAAGCTTCGATCACCCAATACACGGCAAGTCCAAATGTTAAATTGACTGCTGGATTTCTTCAGACCTTTACAACACTGGTCACCGGCTTGATAACTTCTCCCAGGCAGGAAGAGGTTGCACTTCAATTATTTCCTAATCCGGCTTCGGATTACACCACCGTGAAAGGTGCTGTAAGCAAACCTGGCTATCTGGAATTCCAACTGATCGATATCCAAGGTCGTGTGCTGGAATCGGTTCCCCCTACCTATTACCAGAATCGAGTCGAAAAAGAATTTTCCATTTCAAACCTGGCAGCTGGCCTTTACTTTATTCGCCTGACCTATACCTCTGAGGGGTTTACTCAGGCAGCAACTCTTAAATTAATCAAATCCTACCGATGAGAACACTTCATCTACTTCTACTTGCCCTCTTGTTTTCTAGTCAATTTGCCTTTTCCCAATCGAATGGGATCAACTTCCAAGGCATTGCTCGGAATGCTTCAGGCGAACCCTTGTTCAATCAAAAAATTACGCTTCGATTTGCAGTCATTCAAAGCACCGAGTCCGGGACTGTAGAATACCAAGAAACAAAAGAAATTACCTCCAACGGGCAGGGTATGTTTTCCGTAGTGATTGGAGATGGAGTCTTTTTGACCAAAACGGGGAACTTTACCGATATCAATTGGAAGCTATCTCCGAAATTTTTGAAGGTGGAATTGGACCCCCAAGGAGGAACCAACTTTGCCTTGATGGGGACTTCTCGATTGCAGGCGGTACCCTTTGCTTACTATGCGAATGGGGTAGATGCTGAAAATGTGCAAGGGGTCTTACCTGCTGTTAAAGGAGGTACTGGTGTGGCTTCCATCTCTGCACTAAAAGGAGCGCTACAATTGGATCAGGTAAGCAATACTTCGGATGCCAATAAACCCTTAAGCACGGCCACTCAATCGGCCTTGGCCACCAAGGTGGACAAGGTGCAAGGTAAGGACCTTTCGACCAACGACTACACCACCGCAGAGAAGACCAAATTGGCCGCAATTACGGGGACGAATACCGGTGATCAGGACTTGAGTGGCTTGGCTACTACGACGGCATTGGCAACAAAAGCCAATGCATCCGATGTAACCACTGCTTTGGCTACCAAGGTGGATAAGGTGCAAG
>CAYNIK010000403.1:0-1663 GCA_964397145.1 uncultured Limnohabitans sp. | reverse complement strand
GAGGTGGACATCCCGTGGAGCGAAAAAAAATGATGCAGTGGTCCATGCGGATCACAGCCTATGCCGACCGCTTGCTTAAAGGACTGGATCAACTGGCTTGGTCTGAACCCATCAAAGAAATGCAGCGCAACTGGATTGGAAAGTCCATTGGCGCAGAGGTAGTATTTGCCGTGAAAGGATCCAACCAAAAAATCCAAGTGTTCACCACCCGTGTAGACACCATATACGGAGTGACCTACTTGGCCTTGGCTCCAGAGTCAGAATTGGCCGCCGAGCTGATCACAGATGCCCAGCGCGCTACAGCCGAAGCCTACATTCAGCAGGCAAAAAATCGCTCTGAGCGGGACCGAATGAGTGATGTTAAAACCATTTCGGGTGCCTTTACGGGTTCCTATGCCATCAATCCATTTAATGGAGAAGAAATTCCGGTTTGGATCGCAGACTATGTATTGGCTGGTTACGGAACAGGCGCGGTGATGGCCGTTCCTGCACACGACGAACGGGATTACAATTTTGCAAGACATTTTGGATTGGAAATCCGCCAGGTGATCGAAGGATCTATGGAAAATGGATCTTTTCCAGGAAAAGGCGGAACCATCATCAATTCAGGCAACCTAAATGGCTTGACCATGAAGGAAGCGATGACCCAATGCATCGCCTTTTTGGAGGAGCAGGGTATCGGTCGAGGAAAAGTGCAGTACCGCATGCGGGATGCCATCTTTACCAGACAGCGCTACTGGGGTGAGCCGCTACCGGTCTATTTCAAGGACGGACTTCCCTACCTCATCGAAGAAAAAGATCTGCCTTTGGTACTCCCCGAGGTAGATAAGTACTTGCCAACAGAAGATGGGGCACCTCCACTTGGTCGAGCAAAAGATTGGACTTACACTACTGAATCGGGTACCTACCCCTTGGAACTTTCTACCATGCCAGGTTGGGCGGGATCAAGCTGGTATTTTTTCCGCTACATGGATCCAAGCAATACCCACTCCTTTGCGGATAAAGACAAAACCGACTATTGGGGAGCGGTAGATCTCTACATCGGTGGTTCGGAACATGCCACCGGACACCTGCTCTATTCCCGATTCTGGACCAAGTTTCTGTACGACATCGGAGCAGTCTCCATCGATGAGCCTTTCCAAAAAATGATCAACCAAGGCATGATCCAGGGTCGATCCAACTTTGTGTACCGAATCAAAGGGAGCAACACCTTTGTGTCTCTTGGACTAAAGGACAACTACGACACTTCTGCCATGCATGTGGATGTGAACATCGTACACAACGACCAGTTGAACCTGGAAAAATTCAAGGCCTGGAGACCTGATCTGGCCAATGCGGAATTTATCCTCGAAGATGGAAGATACCACTGTGGGGCAGAAGTAGAAAAAATGTCCAAGTCCAAGTACAATGTGGTGAATCCAGACGACATCATCGAGCGCTATGGGGCAGACACACTCCGCTTGTATGAAATGTTTTTGGGCCCCTTGGAGCAGTTTAAACCTTGGAACACCAATGGGATCGATGGGGTGTACAAATTCTTACGTAAGCTTTGGAACCTCTACCATCCACAAAACGGAGCTTTTTCCGTATCTGATCAACCTGCGAGCAAGGAGGAACTGAAAGCACTGCACAAGGCCATCAAAAAGATGGAAGAGGACATGGC
>CAYNIK010000402.1:0-1664 GCA_964397145.1 uncultured Limnohabitans sp. | reverse complement strand
CGGTAATTGTGGAAGGCTACATACTTGCCCAATACCCCACTGTCATTCCCCAATCCATTCGGGAAGCGGGAAGAGGTGGAGTTGAGGAGGATGGCATTGGTATTCAAGGCTGCCGCATTGATGAAGAGCACGTCTGCGTAAAATTCTTCCACTTCTTTGGTCAATCGATCAATGATGCGCACCCCTGTAGCCTTTCCTTTTGCCTCGTCGTAGATGACCGAATGCACCACCGCATCCGGACGGATGGTCAAGTTGCCGGTCTTCAAGGCCCAAGGAATGGTGGAGGAGTTGGAACTAAAGTAGCCTCCAAAAGGACAGCCCCGCTGGCATAGGTTGCGGTTTTGGCAAGACCCTCTGCCTTGCGCTGCAAAGGCATCTGCATTGCCGTGAATGTGGGCACAACGTGCCGAAATCACATGCCGCTCTCCTCCATACTCCTTCTTCATGGTCTCGGCGAAGTACTTCTCCACCACATTGAGTTCGTAGCCTGGAAGAAATTCCCCATCGGGCAGGTGGGCGATGCCATCCTTGAATCCAGAAACGCCAGCAAATTTTTCCACATGGCTGTACCATTTTTCGATGTCTTTGTATCGAATCGGCCAGTCTACGGCAAAGCCATCGCGGGCAGGTCCCTCAAAGTCAAAGTCGGACCAGCGCTGTACTTGACGTGCCCAAAGCAGGGACTTGCCTCCCACTTGGTAGCCACGAATCCAATCAAACGGCTTTTCTTGTACATAAGGATGCTCGGCATCCTTCACAAAGAAGTGCATGGCATCCTCTCGAAAGGCATAGCACTTGCTGATCACGGGATTTTCTTCCTTGATCTTCTCGGTGAATTGCCCCCGGTGGGGAAACTCATGCGGAAGCATGTTGGTGGTGGGGTAGTCTTTGATGTGTTTGACATCTGGACCTCGCTCTATCATTAGGGTTTTCACACCCAAATCACAGAGTTCTTTTGCTGCCCAGGCCCCACTTATTCCAGAGCCCACAACGATGGCTTGGTAGGTGCGCTCCTGCGCACTTCTTAGGTTCAAATTAGCCATTGATTCGAGGTTTTTGAAGATCTGAAATCAATACTGCCCCATTGTATTCTCCTGGAATCAGGGAGTAAGGAATGATTTCGGTTTGAATGTATTCAGAGGCCATGTAGCCTTGGATGGTAAAGCGCTTCACACTGCTCAAGAAATAGCCAATACCAGCAAGGCGCTTACCCTCGGGGGAATCGTCCCCTGTAAGTGCTCCCGCCTCTAACAAGTTGGTTTCTTTTTCTTTGGTGGAAAGCGCATCAAATTTCTTTCCAGTGGTTTTTTCTGTGTAATCCGGGAATGCCTCCAATCCTGCAGTAAATTTTTCTCGGTTTTCTTGGGTATAGCAGTCATTGACCATTACCAGGATAAAATCCACTACTTCCAAGTCCAAGGCTCCTTTGATTTCCCCTGCGGGGATGATGGTATCGGAAATGGCTGCAAGTAGGGCTTTCTGTGTAGCGGTGATTTTGAGGTTTTCGTAAGCGGCAAGGATGTCTTCCTTGCTAAAATCACAGGAGGGAATCAGCGCAAGCCCTCCAGAAATCAGGGCAATATGCCGCAACGCATGACGTCTGTTCATACTAAAAGATTATTTGGGTTGGTTGGTAATTGAAAAATTAAAGTAGGTATTTTTTT
>CAYNIK010000401.1:0-1677 GCA_964397145.1 uncultured Limnohabitans sp. | reverse complement strand
GGATGGCTACCCAGCTGACCGTAGGTGCTTCCGAGTTGACCCTATCCAACGAAGGCCCACTTTCCCCTAAGACCACCTATATCCTATCGGCCAGAAGGTCTTATTTGCAAGGTTTATTTCGTTTACTCAATCTTCCCTTTCTACCTACTTTCAACGATTTTCAGGTCAAAACCACCACCAAAATCAACGATAAAACAGAATTAACCTTCATTGGCATTGGCGCCATCGACCAATTTGTACTAAATGAGGATGCTCCAGAAGATGAGACTCAGGAAGAAAAAGATGATCGCCTTTATCTGCTCAATGTATTGCCCGTACAAACCCAATGGAATTACACCACGGGAGCCAAATTGAAGCGGTTTCGAGACAATGGTTTTTGGACCTTCGTGCTGAGCCGGAATATGCTCAACAACGAATCCTATAAATATGCCGGAAACCAGGAAGAAGACGAGAAAAACCTGCTCTTCCGATACCGCTCCCAGGAGTCGGAAAACAAGTTTCGCGCAGAAAACAGTATTTTCGGAAAGGGATATTCCCTCAAGTATGGGGTCAATCTGGAGTACGCTCGCTACCTGATCGACAACTTTGACCGCGTCGCACTCTCCCAGACTGGAGGCACCATTGATATCTTGGCTACCTCCAATTACAGTAGCTATGGGGCTTTTGTATCGGGAACTCGGAATTGGTTTGGCGATCGGCTACTGCTTAGCGGCGGCGTGAGGGTAGATGGTTCAGATTTTGGCAAAACTGCATCCAACCCGCTCAACCAGCTGAGCCCTCGTTTTTCTGTTTCTTACCAACTCAAGCCAAATCTCTTTGCCACCGCCAATGCTGGCATCTACTACCAGCGGCCAGCTTATACTATTCTAGGTTACCAAAATTCAGCGGGAGCCTTTGTCAATCAGGATAATGATGTGCGCTTTATCCGAAATGCGCAGCTGATTGGGGGAATCGAATACCTGGCACCTGAGAAAGCACGACGGTTTACTGCAGAAGCATTTTACAAGCGATACAGCAACTATCCCACTTCTATCCGAAACGGTATTTCTTTGGCCAACCTAGGGGCAGACTTCGGAGCCATTGGCAACGAACCCGTGCTTTCGAATTCCACAGGTAGAGCCTATGGACTGGAGTTTTTGGCCCAGCAGCGGCTGTACAAAAATTTCTATGGAATCGCTTCCTTGACTTTGGTTCGCTCAGAGTTTACCAACCCCAATTCGGAGGGCATGATTCCTTCCTCCTGGGACAATGGATTTATTGTCAGCCTCACGGCAGGCAAGCGCTTTGGCAAAAACTGGGAGCTGGGTGGAAGATGGCGCTTCCTAGGAGGAACGCCCTACACGCCTGCAGACCTGAATGCCTCTAGCCTTCGCAGCAACTGGGATCTCCGGAATGCTGCCATTCTCGACTTTACACGAATCAATGACGTACGGTTGAAGTCTTTTCATCAACTTGACATCCGCCTGGATAAAAAGTACTTCTTTGACCGCTGGAATCTGAACTGGTATGTTGACATCCAAAATGCCTACAACTATAAGGCGCAACAGCCCCCACAAATCGTCCCTGTCCGAGATGGACAAGGAAACCTGACGGTAAACCCAACGGACCCAAGCCGCTACCAACTCAAGTCCATCGTGAATCCCGGCGGAACTGTCCTTCCTACCATCGGATTGATTG
>CAYNIK010000400.1:0-1680 GCA_964397145.1 uncultured Limnohabitans sp. | reverse complement strand
ATGGAGAAGAAGAATTTATCCATCAAGCCAAAACCATCAAGAAGTTTGGGGCCGCAGTAGTGGTCATGGCCTTTGATGAATTAGGTCAGGCAGATACCTACGAGCGACGTATCCAAATCTGTGAACGAAGCTACCGAATCTTGGTAGATCAGGTGAAATTCAATCCGCAGGATATCATTTTTGACCCGAATATCTTCCCAGTGGCTACAGGGATGGAAGAGCATCGCAAAAATGCCCTTGATTTCTTTCATGCGACTAAGTGGATCAAGGAAAATCTTCCGGGTGCTAAGGTTAGCGGGGGAGTGAGCAACGTGTCTTTTTCCTTCCGTGGAAATGATCCCGTGCGTGAAGCGATGCACGCAGCCTTTCTTTACCATGCCATCAAACATGGAATGGATATGGGGATTGTCAATCCTACCCTTTTGGAAGTGTACGATGACATCGACAAAGAATTACTGGAGCGCGTAGAGGATGTGTTGTTTGATCGAAAAGAAGATGCTACCGAACGCTTATTGGACTTTGCAGAGACGGTAAAGTCAGCCGATAAAAAAGAAGTGGTCAACGAGGCCTGGAGATCAGCGCCTGTAGCCAAGCGAATTGAGCATGCTTTGGTGAAAGGGATCTTGGACTTTATCATTGAGGATACCGAAGCAGCACGTCTTGAATTAGTCAATCCATTGAAAGTGATCGAAGGTCCTTTGATGGATGGGATGAATGTGGTGGGGGACTTGTTTGGGGAAGGAAAAATGTTCCTCCCTCAGGTGGTGAAGTCTGCCCGAGTAATGAAAAAGGCCGTGGCTTACCTCGAACCATTCATGCCGCTTCCAGAAGAGGGGCAAGAAGCTTCCTCCTTGAAGAAAATTTTACTGGCTACCGTCAAAGGAGATGTGCACGATATCGGTAAAAATATCGTAGGGGTAGTTTTGGCTTGCAATAGTTACCAGATTATTGATTTGGGAGTGATGGTGGATGCTCAAAAAATCATCGACGAAGCCATCAAAAACAAGGTAGATATCATTGGATTGAGTGGCTTGATTACTCCTTCCCTGGATGAAATGGTCAATGTGGCCTCCGAAATGGAGCGCCAAGGGCTTACTATTCCTTTGTTGATTGGCGGAGCCACTACTTCAAGAATTCATACTGCGGTAAAAATTGACCCCGTGTATTCAGGTGCAGTAGTGCACGTGAGTGATGCGAGTAAGTCTGTACCCATTGCAGGGGAGTCGATCTCTCCAGAGACTAAGGATTCCTTCCGAGTGCAACTCAAGGAAACTTACCGACAACTTCGTGAGGAGCATGAGGCGAAGCAGACTGTCAAGCAGTTGATCTCCTACACAGAAGCCAAACGAAATCCGGTATCCATCCAATGGGAGGGATTCCAGCCTGTGGCGCCTAAAGTGCTGGGCAGAACAGTTCTTGAGGATTTGGACTTGAACGTCATTCGCAATTACATCGACTGGACTCCATTCTTCAGTACTTGGATGCTGGCAGGTAAATACCCCAAAATCCTAAGCGACTCCGTGGTGGGCGAGGAGGCAACCAAGCTTTTTGCCGAAGCGCAGACCATGCTGGACACCTTGATTAAAGAAAAGTGGCTCTCTGCCAAGGCGGTATTCTCTTTGTTTCCTGTTCAACGGGAAGAGGACGACGCATTTGTGCTGGATGAAAAAGGAAACCGAG
>CAYNIK010000399.1:0-1684 GCA_964397145.1 uncultured Limnohabitans sp. | reverse complement strand
TTGATTTGAAGGGCTGCAAGGCGCTCAATGAGCTGATCAAAGCGGGGCTTTAGTCGTACCTCTCTTCCCTGCGGGGCATAAAATCCAGGACAAGTGAGCGTAATCCCTCTTGGGATGGAGGTGTCTAGCATTCCCAATAACTTGGAGGAAGCGGCGGCCTGGTAGGGTCTGAAAGGAAGTCCAAGCTCCGTTTGAATGGCCTGCCCAAAGTCCTGTGGTCCCCTCAGTTCTGGGTAATAAGCCATCAGGGTATCCATGCCGATAGCAATCTCTGAGGCCAGCAAGGTGCCTGTTGGGATGTCTTCTTGCAGGCTTCCTGAGGTGCCGATACGAATGATGTGTAAACTCGTTTTTTGGGACTTGACTTGGCGAGTTTGCAGATTTACATTGACCAAGGCATCCAGTTCAGTCATCAAAATTTCAATATTATCCGTGCCCATACCGGTGCTGATGACAGACACCCGATGTCCATTTTTCCAACCTGTATGCGTGATAAACTCCCGATTTTGAAGCTTGAAATCGACCTTGTCCAAGTGCTGCGATACGGTGGCCACGCGGTCAGGATCCCCTACGGTAAAGATGGTGGTTCCCAGGTGCTCGGGCTTCAAGCGCAGGTGGTACACACTCCCATCGGGATTAAGAATCAGTTCCGTTTCAGGAATTTGCCGGCTCTCCATGAGATGTAGTCTGTTTGGAGGGGCTGCGGTAAATACCTTTGTAGGGATTGTATCCGTTGGAGTGTTTTTGGTAATACCCCGTGCCGTCGTAAGGGCGCTTATCTGGATTTTCCTTGCAAGTGGTGGAACAAGCACCTTCCAGTTCCCATCCACAGGATTCACAGATAGCGAGGTGTTCGTTGCAAGTTGGATTGGCACAGTTGACCATGCGGTCCGAAGCGGTTCCGCAAACATGACAGGATGAAATGATGGTCGGATTGACTGTGTTTACCTCCACCGCGATGCGGTTGTCAAAGACATAACATTTGCCTTCAAAGTCTTCTCCACCTGCTTCCATCCCGTACTTGATGATGCCTCCGTGTAGTTGATACACATCTTCAAACCCTTGTTCCAAAAGGAAGGCTGAGGCTTTTTCACACTTGATGCCTCCGGTGCAGTAGGTGAGCACCTTTTTGTTTTTGAGGTGTTCGAGTTCCTTCACCTTTTCGGGAAAATCCCGGAAGTTGTCGATGTCTAAAGTAATCGCATTTTTGAATCGACCGAGTTCGTGCTCGTAGTTGGAGCGAACGTCCAGGATCACTACATCCTCCTGGTCTTTCAACTGCTTGAATTCCTCTGGTTCCAGGTGCTTCCCTGTTTTCACGTTGGGGTCCAGGTGTCTCAGAGAAGAATGCACGATTTCAGGCTTGTAGCGCACGTGAATTTTGGCGAAAGCATGCGTTTCGTGGGTATCGATTTTGAACTCTGTCTTCGCAAATCGTGGGTCTGCTTTGATGTAGGCCATGTACTTCTCGCAGTCGGCAGCCAATCCGGATACCGTTCCGTTGAGCCCTTCGTCGGAAATGATGATGCGGCCTCGGATGTTATTTTCCACACAGAAGAGGTGGTGCTGCTCCCGGTATTCTTCGGGATTGCTGATGGCAGCGTAGCAGTAGTACAGCAGGATGCTGTAGGGTTTGTTGTTTGTGTTTTCCATAACTATAGCCCTGTTTCGGCAGGGTGTTTGG
>CAYNIK010000398.1:0-1698 GCA_964397145.1 uncultured Limnohabitans sp. | reverse complement strand
GCGCCTAGGGTTTGCTGCTTGAGTTGCTGGTAGTTTTTTGCTTGAGCGGCTGCAACAGATTCGTGAACCTCCTGCTTGCTGATAATCAGTCCGTAGCCTACTTCTTGCAAGGCCTGATCGATTCCTTGTGCCGAGATGCGCTCGTCCCAGGATACTGAAACAGTGGAACTGGCGTAATTGACCGCTGCTGTGTGAATGCCATCCGTATGCATCAGGATCGTTTCCACGCTGGAGGCACAGGCAGCACAAGTCATGCCCGTGACGGGAAACGTTTGTTTGCTGATTTTGGGTTGAGCGGAATTCATGGCATGGAGTACGCTTGAAAAATGCTCATAGGAGTACTAAAGTTCCAAAATGGGTAAAAAAGTAAGTGGCTCCAGTTGTTTTAGGAGTCCCTTACATTTCAAGGATCCGCTGTATGTCTTTGGAGGATCCAAATAGCACGAGAATGTCTCCCGCCTCAATTTTTGTATCTCCATTGACCACACCCACTACTTTTTTGATGATGGATTTTTTACCGAGCATGTTGGTGCGCTCCATTTCATGGATGATGGTGATCACGGTAACCTTGTATTCCTTTCTGAGGTTGGTCTCCTCCAAGGTCATGCCTACGTAGCGCTCAGGTGTTTTGACTTCGATCACGTTGTAGTCATCGGAAAGATCCAGGGAATCCAGCACGTTTTTCATTTGAAGACGCTTGGCCATTCGTTCAGCCGAATCCTCTTCCGGGTGCAAAATTTCGGTGATACCTATCGCTTTAATGACCGTTTCGTGCACAGGGTTAATGGCTCGGCTGATTAAACGGGTTACATTCAACTGCTTGAAAATAGCAGTTACCATGATGGAAGCCCCCACATTTTCTCCGATAGTGATGATGACTGCGTCTGCATCCTTATAGGGGAGGGTTTTGACTGTCTCCGCATCCGTCGCATCCATGAGGATCGCATGGGTGATCTTGTCTTTGACTTGTTCGATTTTTATTTCACTGGAATCTACTCCAACTACTTCGTGACCCAATTCGGTTAATCTGGCGGCGAGAAAGCCTCCAAAGCTTCCCATACCTACGATGATGTATTTCATAGTAGCACTGTGTTAAGAGATGAATACCCCTTCCTGTGGATATTTGTAGCGCAGGGAGCGGGTTTTTTTGATAAAAGCAACCAATACGGTTAGGGTACCTACCCTTCCCAAAAACATAATCAAAGAGATCACTAGTTTGGATCCTGTAGTGAGTTTGGCGGTAATGCCCAAACTCAATCCTACGGTAGAGAATGCGGAGAATACCTCAAATGCAACCTCCAGAATAGGTAATTCGGGATTAAAAAACAAAACCATAAATACCCCCAAACCAATCACGATAAAGGAGAGGAGCATTACCGCGAAGGCCTTGCGAACCGTTTCTGGGTCAATTTGGCGATTGAATACTTCCACACGGTCTTTTCCTTTGGCGATGCTAATCGCATTGAGGACGGCTACCGCGAAGGTAGTTGTCTTTAATCCACCCCCAGTTGAACCTGGGGAAGCACCAATCCACATCAAGATTAAGTAAATCAAGACGGTCGGAACGGCCAATTGGGTCATGTCTACGGTATTGAAACCGGCAGTTCTTGGGGTCACCGATCCAAAGAAAGCAGTCACTAGCTTTCCATAGCCCTCCAAACCTGCAAGCGTGTGATTCTCCTCAAATATCCAATAGGT
>CAYNIK010000397.1:0-1703 GCA_964397145.1 uncultured Limnohabitans sp. | reverse complement strand
GTGAAAATCGCTTCTTCTTTTCCTTCTTCGTTAGTCAATAAGTAACAAACTGATTCAGTAGTGTGGCCAGGCGTATGGATGACTTTGATTTTAATCTTTCCTAAGGTGAATTCTTGATTATCCTCGGCAACGATGGCATCAAATCCCATCTTCATTCCAGTTGGGCCGTACACGATTTTAGCACCGGTTTTGGCTGCCAAATCCTTGTGCCCAGACACGAAGTCTGCATGGAAGTGCGTTTCGAATACATACTTGATTTTTGCATTTCTACGCTCCGCTTTTTCAATGTAAGGCTGTACTTCACGAAGTGGGTCAATGATTGCTGCCTCTCCGTCTGATTCAATGTAGTAGGCACCTTGAGCCAAACATCCGGTGTAGATTTGTTCGATTTTCATATTTTTTTTAGTTCTGGAGTTTCAAAATGTTTTGGTAAAAATAGAAGGAAAAATGACCCTACTGCATGACTTTTGTCACATGGAATTAGGCTTTCGCCAAGACCCTATTTTCAATGATTTGTACCAGCTGGGGAGCAGGAACCACCCCTGATTGCCGCCAAACTATTTCTCCTTTTGAGAATAAAATTAGCGTTGGAACTCCTCTTACTTGGAACCGACTTGCAGCCAGTGGATTTTTATCTACATCCACTTTCAGGATTTTTACTTTACCAGCCAATTGCTTGGAGGTATCTTCCAAAATGGGTTGCATCATTTTGCAAGGACCACACCAATCGGCAAAAAAATCAACCAATACAGGGGTATCCCCTTCGATCAGTTCTTGGAACGTTTTGGTTTTTGGAAGCATAGGGATTTAGTTTTCAATTTATCTGACAAATCTACGATGCACGGCTAGGAACTTACAGTAATCTTTGTCACAAGACTAGACTGAGATGATTCTGAAAGGTTAAAAATTTCAAAAATTCCCGAGTTGGTCTAAAATTTCATAGTTTCGTAGTTCTAATTGACCGAATTAATGCTCACTTACAAGCAAATCAATAACCTTAGTGGCTGGCTCGTATTCGCCATTTCCACGCTCGTTTACGTCCTTACCGTTGAGCAAACGGCTAGTTTTTGGGACCCCGGAGAGTTTGTGGCCGTTTCTTACAAATTGCAAGTTCCCCATCCTCCAGGAGCCCCATTCATGCTCTTGGTCTACCGGATGTTTGGCTTTTTAGCCCTAGGTGACCCTTTGCAGGTAGCTTATTGGATGAATATCGGGAGTGCTCTTTTCTCTGGTTTTACCATACTATTCCTTTTCTGGTCCATTACACTGATGGGCAAGCGCCTTTTCTCGGTGGTAGAAGGAGAGGAAACAAAGGGACAGACAATCGCTTTAATGGGAGCTGGAATGGTTGGAGCTTTGGTCTACACCTTCTCAGATAGTTTTTGGTTTTCTGCAGTAGAAGCAGAAGTATATGCCATGTCTTCCTTCTTTACTGCCATTGTGATTTGGGCATTTTTGAAGTGGGATGTCATCAAGGACCCCAAAGAGGAGAACAGATGGCTGGTATTTATCGCCTATTTGGTGGGCCTTTCTATCGGAGTTCACTTGCTCAACTTGGTTACCCTCCCAGCATTAGCCTTAATTTATTACTTTAAAAAGTATCCTAACCCTAACCTTAAGGGTGGAATTGTCGCGATGTTCCTGGGGGGTGTCGCATTGATTATCATCAACAACTTCATCATCCCTGGTCTTCCAAGCCTCGC
>CAYNIK010000396.1:0-1704 GCA_964397145.1 uncultured Limnohabitans sp. | reverse complement strand
CACTTAGACAAGTGGTACACTTCGGTCAACTTTTTTGTAGGTGCAGTTGCACTAGCCATCCACTACCTGATCTTCAAAGAAAAGTACTTGGGGCGCTTTATTTTCGCCTACCTCGTTCACCTCATTCCGCTGATGATTTGCAATGGGGTCCTTACAGGAGGACTTACCGAAGAGCCCGTCGTGATTTACAACAATTCAGAAAATCTTGGGATTCGAATTTGGACAGTGCCTATAGAAGACTTGATTTACTCGATGACCCTGCTGCTGCTGAATACCGGTTTCTTTGAATTCTTTAGAAATAGAAAAACAATTTTCCCAATTGGAAGTTAATAAGAGCATGAAACTACTACAGGTTCAAATAGACGAGCATTCAGGCTTCTGCTTTGGGGTAGTCTACGCCATCGAGATGGCGGAAGAAATCCTCGAGGAGCAAGGCTATCTCTATTGCCTGGGGGACATTGTGCATAATGACGAAGAGGTCAACCGCCTCACCCGCAAAGGCCTCAAAATCATTGATCATGGAGACTTACATGGGTTGAAAAATGAAAAAGTCCTTATCCGCGCCCATGGAGAACCACCCTCCACCTACGAGTTGTCGATCAAAAATAACCTGACGCTCATTGATGCCAGCTGCCCTGTCGTACTCAAGCTTCAAAACCGCATCAAAAATTCCTTCGATAAGGAAGACCATATTTACATCTACGGCAAACACGGGCATGCAGAGGTCATTGGCCTTCTTGGTCAGACCAACAACAAGGCCGTGGTTTTCCAAGACATTTCGGAATTGGACATTCCCAGTCTCCCCAAAAACATTACGCTATACAGTCAGACCACCAAAAGCACAGACAAATTCTACGAAATCAATGAGATTCTACGGGAAAATGGAATTACAGTAAATACTAATGACACCATTTGTAGACAAGTCTCCAACCGAGATAAGGAATTGCGAAGCTTTGCCGAAAAGTTTGACAAAATCGTCTTTGTAAGTGGCACCAAATCTTCCAATGGCAAGGTGCTTTACAATGTCTGCAAGGAGAAAAATGAACACACATTTTTTGTTTCTAACCCCGACCAAATTGAAGAAAGTTGGTTTGAATTAGGAGATACCGTAGGCATCTGCGGAGCTACCTCCACGCCGATGTGGCTCATGGAACAGGTTCGGGAGCGTATTTTGACCTTCTAACCTCTCCCTCATGGAGGCTAAATCAAGTGTACGTACGATTGACCCAAAAGGGCTAGTTATTGGCTGGGGAATTATTCTAGCCTGGGGACTTTCTTTAGCCTTCCTACTCACTTGGGAGTTTTCTTGGGCGAATCCTTGGACCTACTTGGCCATTCTCGTGCAGACACACCTGTACACTGGGCTCTTTATCACGGCGCACGATGCGATGCATGGCATTGTTTCCTCCAATAAGAAAGCCAACCACCTCACTGGCTGGATAGCCGCAATCTTGTTTTCCTACAACTTCTATTGGAAATTATTTCCCAAGCACCACGAACACCATCGCTACGTAGCTACCGATAAGGATCCAGATTACCATGCCTCGGGGAAATTTTTCCGCTGGTACCTCAGTTTTATCCTCCAATACCTGACCATCTGGCAATTTCTCCTGATGGCGGCCACATTCAACCTCCTTAAGCTCGTGCTACCCACCGAAAACTTAATCCTTTTTTGGATGGTTCCTGCTGGGCTTTCCACCTTAC
>CAYNIK010000395.1:0-1713 GCA_964397145.1 uncultured Limnohabitans sp. | reverse complement strand
AACCCCTCGAAATCATCAGCCAAAAGACCAATCAAATCACCCAGCAAAACTTGAACGAACGTGTTCCAGAAACTGGTTCCAATGATGAGATTGGACAGCTCACGCAGGCCATCAATAGTTTATTGGGGCGTCTCGAGCAGGCACTACAGCGTGAGAAGCAGTTTACTTCGGATGCATCCCATGAATTGCGTACGCCGCTGGCTGTATTGAGAGGTACCTTGGAAGTATTGATCCGCAAGCCTCGATCTACGGAGGAGTACGAGGCTAAAGTAAAAACAGCCTTGGTGAGTATCGATCGGATGAGTGCAATGATCGACCAACTGCTAGCCTTGGCTCGAGTGGAAAATGGAAAAAATTTGGTAAAGGAAGAGTTGGAACTCATCACTTTTTTGGAGGAGTTGGCTGATAAAGTTTCTACCGAGCAGTCGATGCAGATCAAATTCCAATCCTTGGTGAGTCTTCCTATTTATGTGCGCACCAATGAAAAGTCCTTGGAGATGATTTTACAAAATCTCTTGGAAAATGCCTGCAAATACACGGCTAGCTCAGGAGAAGTCCTCCTGCGTGTAGGGAAAGATGCTACTGCATTTATTGAAGTGGTGGACACGGGTACGGGCATTGCTTCGGAGCACTTGGAACAGATTTTCGATCCTTTTTTCAGGGTTCAGGAAGCCTTGGACCGGGGTATTCCTGGGACTGGCTTGGGCCTGGCAATCGTTAAAAAATTGGCACAAGAATCATCCATTCTGCTGTCAGTAAGTAGTGAAAAGGGGAAGGGAAGCACTTTCCGCTTGGATTTCAACGAAGCTTCTTAAGGAAAAATTAAGAATGGACTAAGTTAGTTCTAAGTCGAGGGTTGGAATTTTGTACACTACCCTAGCCTAGGACTTATGCTTGATCGGATTATCCAGTGGAGTATTTCCAATAAATTTTTAATCGCTCTGTTTATTGCAGCATGGGTTGGTTTTGGAATTTATTCCTTAGCCAATCTACCCATTGGTGCAGTTCCTGATGTGACCAACAATCAGGTTCAGGTCATCACCACCTCACGAAATTTAGCAACTGAGGATGTGGAGAAATTTCTCACCTATCCCATTGAGCTGGAAATGGCCAATCTCCCAGGGATCAAAGAGATTCGATCAGTTTCCAAGTTTGGTCTATCGGTGGTGACCTTAGTTTTTGAAGAGGATATGGGCACCTACCTGCCCAGGCAGTTGATTGCGGAACGCCTCAAAATTGCTGAGGAACGAATACCAACAGGTTTTGGAACACCCATTATGGGGCCGATATCGACCGGATTAGGAGAAATCTACCAATACATCATTGACGTCAAGCCGGGTTACGAAGATAAGTACAGCATCACTGACCTCAGGACCATCCAAGATTGGGTAGTTCGAAGAAATCTATCAGGCATTGAAGGGGTCATTGAAGTCAATACCTGGGGTGGTTATCTCAAGCAATACGAAGTTGCGATTAATCCTGAGCGGCTCAAGGCGATGGAAGTAGATTTGGCTTCGGTGTACGAAGTGCTTCAAACCAACAATTCCATCGCAGGGGGGAGTTACATCGAAAAGACTAACGAAAGCTTTTTTATTCGTGGCGAAGGGCAAGTGAAAAGCCTAGAGGATATTGAAAATATAGTAGTCGAACTCCGCAACGGAAGCCCGATCTACATTCGAGACATTGCGGAAGTGAAGTTTGGTCATGCCAATC
>CAYNIK010000394.1:0-1717 GCA_964397145.1 uncultured Limnohabitans sp. | reverse complement strand
TGGGAAGGGCAAATGCCGCCAATCCAGGAAGGCTTAATCCTAGCCCAAGGTGATGGAGAAAAGTTCTTCTGCTTGCCATAACGATCGCATTGAGAAGGAAAATAAGAAAAATTGCTGGGATCCCGCTACTTTTTCCACAGTTGGTGGGGAATCCCAGTTTGATGGTGCTGCTCCTCCAAGGATTTAGGATAGGGCCAATTCCAAGTCCACGCAGGGTGGAACATCCTCCTCGTAGTGGCTTACGTAGATGACTGCGATAGGAAGGCGGAGCAGGAGGTCCTGTAGCGTGTTTTTAAATAAGGCTCGCTGTTGTTCGTCCAGACCTTGGGAAGCCTCGTCTAGGATCAAGAGCTGTGGTTTTTTGATCAGCGCGCGAGCAAGCAAGGCCCAGCGTTGTTGTGCTAGGGATAGTTCGTAAAAGTATTTCTCTGCCAAGCCTTCAAGTTGAAAAGCTTTCATCCAGTCAAGGACCAAGGCTTCTTGGTCGGATGTTACTGATTTGAATAGGCCAAGGGTATCGAAAAACCCAGAAAGGATAACCTTTTTTAGGCTCTGGTTTCGAGGAAAGTAGCGGCTGAGCTCAGGGGCTACAAATCCGATGGGCTTTTTGAGTTCCCAAATGCTCTCTCCAGAACCTCTTTTCTTTCCGAATAGGTAAAAATTCTGGGAATAGGCCTGTGGATTTTCTCCGATAAGCAGGCTGATCAAGGTTGATTTTCCGCTCCCATTTTTTCCCCTCAATCGCCAGCGCTCACCGGACTGGATGTTCCAATTGAGCCGATCTAGGATGAGAGTATCGCCATACCGAATCGATACCTCCTCTAGGGCCACTACCGGCCCTGAAAAGACGGGGTAGGAGGCTAATTTGGGGAGTATTGGAGATAGATCCCAGGAATGGATTGGCGTAGGCCTAGTCTGTGGATTATACTGGGTACGGTCCCAGGTTTGCAGGCCTTCCGAATCCTTCAAATAGGCGATATGAGTAATTTGAGCAGGAATCTCAGTGGAGGTGGTCGTGAGTAGTACGTGGATGTTGGCCTGGATGCAGGCCGCTAGAAAATCCCCAAAGGCCGCCCGGCTTTCCTGATCCAATCCAGTAAGGGGCTGATCCATCAAATAGATCAGGGGCTGCCGCAAAAGGCCTGCTGCCAGGGACAGCCTCCGCGTTTCCCCATTGGAAAGCATCAAAAGGGATGCATCGAGTAGGTGATGTAGTCTTAAGAGCTGGGCAACATTTTCAGTTGTCCAGGGTCCTTTCCTCGCGGCAGGAATGGATTGGAGGTAACTGCCCACGGTGATGGTATCGTGGACATCGGCACTATTGAAGCGCTGTTGGTAGTAAAAATTCTGTAGACCTGCCTTATTTCGGATGGGGTAATCCTGGGAGACTTGTGCAATCAAGTCTCGGAAACTGTGCACTTGGCCTACTTTACTCTGTTGTTCGGAATAGTCCTTTGCAAAGGGAGTTTCTAGGCTTCCTTGTGAAAGCAAAGTCTTCCCAAGTAGGGTTTCCAAAAGTCCGGTTAGGGACTTCCCCGAATCTCCATACACTGCCCAATGTTGCCCTTGTTGCCATGTGAAGTTGAGTTCCTTCCCAAGAGTTGCCCCTCGGAAATGAACCTGTGCATGGGCTAGTTGGATGAGGATTGGGTTGGACATGTGGAACAAAAACAGGCACTAGTTACAAGTCAAATCGGGTGCTTTGGAGCGACTAGTT
>CAYNIK010000393.1:0-1726 GCA_964397145.1 uncultured Limnohabitans sp. | reverse complement strand
CGCAATCTCTCCCAGCTATGCGGCATGGCTCCAGAGCCACCGGTCAATTGGCGTTCGTATTTTTCAGGATCCAAATTGGCTTGGACTACCCGCACCTTTTCCCAATCTGCCTCCAATTCTTCGGCGACGACCATGGGGAAAGAAGTTTTGATATTTTGTCCTAACTCCGGATTGGGAGAAAAGATGACTACATCTCCGGTTGGAGAGATAGAAAGAAAACTATTGAAGGATTTGGCTTGCGCTAATACTTGCTCGGTGCTGAGGACCTCCATTTTTGGAGAGTCACAACTAAACCAGTTGAATCCGATCACTAATCCGCCAGCAGTAGTTCCAGCGATTTTCAGAAAGTCTCTTCTGCTTGTTCCTGTCTGTGTTTTCATAGTTATTTGGATTTAGCGGCTAGTGCTACAGCTTCTCTGATTTTATGATAGGTTCCACAGCGACAGATATTTCGGTTCATCGCATTGTCAATTTCTTCCAAGGTTGGAGAAGGGTTTTGCTCTAAAAAAGCCGCAGCATTCATGATTTGCCCCGCTTGGCAATACCCACATTGGGCAACATCTACTTCTTCCCATGCTTTTTGAACGGGATGATCCCCATCTTTAGAAAGCCCTTCAATGGTCGTAACTTCAGAATTTCCAATACTGGAAACTGGTGTCACGCAAGAGAAGGTTGCATTTCCGTTCACATGAACTGTACATGCCCCACATTGGGCGATACCACAGGAAAACTTGGTACCAACAAGATTTAAGTGATCACGAAGAACCCACAATAAGGGCGTATCATCTTCAACTTCTACCTGGTGAGAGGCTCCATTAATTTTCAAGGTAAAATTTGCCATAGCTTGATTGGTTAGGAATCGTTAATCTACAAAAAACTAAGAATAGATACCACTCTTTTACGTGAACGGAAATTCTATTCGCTAACTAGGTTTTGCTCCAAAACGAAAAACCAACCGACTCAACTTCCTATTCGAATGCACCATTTAAAGACAGCCATACCAAACCCATTTTGTTACGCAGAGAAATTTTCTATCTTCGACTTATCTTTTTTTTACCCAAACCTAAATAAACATGTCTCAAACCATCAAAGCAGCCATTGTCGGCACTGGATTTATTGGTCCTGCACATCTAGAAGCATTGAGAAGAATTCCGAATGTAGAAGTTGTTGCCTTGGTAGAAGTGAACCAAGCTCTTGCAGA
This sequence comes from uncultured Limnohabitans sp., assembly GCA_964397145.1. GTDB lineage: Bacteria > Bacteroidota > Bacteroidia > Cytophagales > Cyclobacteriaceae > Algoriphagus. Next base: position 525 of record CAYNIK010000393.1, on the reverse strand, counting down.
TGAGAAAGCCAAACTTTTGGGAATTCCCCGAGCCTATGTGTTTGACGAAATGCTCAAGCAAGATGATATCGATGTAGTCCATATCTGTACCCCGAATTTCCTACACTACAGCCAAGCCAAGGCCGTATTGGAGGCAGAGAAACATGTTATTTGTGAAAAACCATTGGCCATCAGCCTAGAAGAAGCTGAGGATTTGGTAAAGCTTGCTAAAACCACAGGCTTAGTGAATGCGGTACACTTCAACCTACGCTACTACCCTATGGTACGCCAAATGAAGGTCATGCGTGAAAAAGGTGAATTGGGTGAGGTGTATTCCATCATGGGCTCCTACCTGCAAGATTGGCTTTTCCTGCAGACCGATTACAACTGGAGATTGGAACCCGACAAATCTGGTGATTCTAGAGCCATTGCAGACATTGGTTCCCACCTATTAGACATCACTGAATACGTGACCGGATTGAAAATCACCCAAGTGATGGCTGATTTTTCTACCGTGCATAAAACTAGATTGAAGCCACTGAAGCC
>CAYNIK010000392.1:0-1727 GCA_964397145.1 uncultured Limnohabitans sp. | reverse complement strand
GCAGTCTGTCGCTGTGGCTCGTGGGGATAGATCGTTTCGTAATGGAGGAGCTGTCCCTGCGCACCCAAGCAAACCAACTTGCAGCCCGTTCGGAAACCTGGATCGATGGCCATCACCACTTTTTCTCCCAAGGGAGCTCCGAGCAGGAGTTGGCGAAGGTTTTCGGCAAAGACACGAATCGCTTCCTCATCCGCCTTTTTCTTGGTTTGGAGGCGTATCTCCGTTTCAATACTTGGTTTAAGCAAGCGCTTGTAGGCGTCTTTGATGGCTAGTTTCACTTGCTCCACGCAAGCATTGCTCCCGCCGGTTAGAATTTCTTTTTCCAATACCGCAACTGCTGCTCCCTCCTCCGGAAGTGCATCCAAGAGTAGGAAGCCTTCTTTTTCCCCTCGACGCATGGCCAAGACGCGGTGAGATGGGGCAGTTTTGATGGGTTCAGACCAGTCAAAGTAGTCCTTGTACTTGGCTGCCTCCGCTTCCTTGCCTGCAATCACACGGGTTGCAAACACCCCTTCTTTCAAAAATAAGGTGCGAAGATTGCCACGCACTGCGGCATTTTCACTGACCCATTCCGCAATGATATCCCGGGCCCCTTGAAGTGCATCTTCTACAGTGGCCACCTCTTTTTCGGCATCCAAGTATTTGGCAGCTTCGCTTTGAATATCTAACGAATGCTGCGCAAAAATACGCGTTGCCAGGGGTTCCAAGCCCTTTTCTTTGGCCACAGAGGCCTTGGTCTTGCGCTTGGGTTTGTAGGGCAGGTAGATGTCTTCCAGCCTCGCCATCGTTTCCGCTTGATCGATGGCTTTTTTCAGTTCGGGAGTCAATTTCCCCTGTTCCTCAATCGAATTGAGGATCGCCTCCCGACGCTTATCCAATTCCTTCAACTGCTCCAGTCGATCCCGAATGGCAGCAACTTGCACCTCGTCCAAACTCCCTGTGGCTTCCTTGCGGTAGCGGGAGATAAAGGGAACGGTGGCGCCCTCTTCGAGTAAGGCGCTTGTTGCGCGAACCTGCTGTGCGGTAATTCCAAGTTCGGCGGAAATCTTGATTTCGTAATTCATGGGAGGGTACTGGGATTTTCTAGGTACAAGATACAGTTCGAAATCAAGAGAACCAGTTAAAATGTGCGCTAGGTCACTAAGCAACTGAAATTCTGTGCGTAATTTTATCTTTTGATTGGTGAAAAAGACACTGAATGGAGGTGATTTTAACAAGAAGGTAAATGGATTGGAAAAAAGAGATTAAATCTTGGGCTGCAATTTTGGCGGTTTTTGCGGTTCTCTATTTCTCAGGATTGCTTCCCGTGATTCAAGGAGCCTTACAATCGGTCTTGCTGGCCACAGGCCTGATGAAACCTAGCATCGAGGTGCCCGATCTGACCGATCAAAAGTTTGACTACCGCGGACAGTTTACTGATTTCAAAGGAAACACCATCGATCTCCAAGCCTACCGAGGCAAAACTGTTTTTATCAACCTTTGGGCTTCTTGGTGTGGACCTTGCCGCGCTGAGATGCCCCACATTTCCGACCTCTACGATGCGGTCAAGGATACTCCAGACCTCGAATTTCTGATGATTGGACTAGACGAAAACAAGCAGAAAAGTCAAGATTTCATGGAGGGAAAAAGTTGGACCTTCCCAGTAGTCCATGCCAGTTATGGATTGAACGAGAGTTTGCAAAGCGAATCCATCCCCACCACCCTCGTGGTCAACAAGGAAGGAAAGA
>CAYNIK010000391.1:0-1727 GCA_964397145.1 uncultured Limnohabitans sp. | reverse complement strand
TGGGTGATCCTGACTTTGTACAAATCCCTGTCAATCAACTACTCGACTCTGCCTATTTAAAATCAAGAATGAGTGACTTTTCTTTTGAAAAAGCAAGTAAGTCAGCAGACATTGGTCGCGGTGAAGTCCAATTTTCAGAAAGTATGGAAACGACCCACTATTCCATTGTGGATGCGGATGGAAATGCGGTGTCAGTGACTACCACCCTCAATGGAGCTTATGGGTCCAAGGTATTTGTGGAGGAGTTGGGGTTCTTTATGAACAATGAAATGGACGATTTCAGCGCTAAGCCAGGCATACCCAATATGTTTGGCCTAATAGGTGCCGAAGCCAATAGCATTGCGCCAGGAAAGCGAATGCTGAGTTCCATGACTCCCACTATCGTGGAAAAAGAGGGAAGACTATCCATGGTTGTAGGAACTCCCGGTGGATCCACCATCATCACTTCCGTGCTACAGACAATTCTCAATGCCTATGAATTTGACATGGGGATGCAGGAAGCAGTCAATGCTCCCCGTTTTCATCACCAATGGTTGCCCGACCTGGTCAATTTTGAACCCAAGGCCTTTGGTGCTGCTTTAGTGGAGCAACTCAAATCCAGAGGGTATTTGATCAACGAAGGAAATAGCCCTATCATTGGAAAAGTGGACGCCATTCGCGTTTTACCCAACGGCAAACTTGAAGGTGGCGCTGATCCTAGAGGGGATGATAAGGCTGTAGGATATTAATTTAGCTGGGAATTACCTCCCCTTTCTAGTTCTAAATCGGTAAATCTTTAAGAAGAACTCTTCCTTCAAGTAGCCGATTTAGAACTTAGTTTGTTGTAAAGTGCTTCTAATTGAACTTTATGTTCCACTAATTTCTGCCCAGTAATCTGTACTTTTTTTGCCTGCCAAACCTTGGGGATTGACCATTTACCTTGGGCCAAGGAATACATCCAAAATAAGTCCAAGAAATTAACGAAGAGGTTGATTCTGTAAAACAAAGAGGGTTCTGTGAGTTCAAAACCAATTCGTTGTACCGTTCGGTTACTAAAGAAATAAGAGGTCCCAACTAGGTTCACCGATTCGGGAACTACTTTATCCTCAATCAATTGAATAATTTTTTTCAAGCCCTCCAATTGAAATAGGAGCAACTTATTTCTCCATTCAATTCCTGACTTGTACTTCCGCATTACAAACAAATAATCAAAACTACCCCCGCTATGCAAATCGATCTGGGTATCAGATGGAGTATATCCCAATAGCATGGGAGAATAATACCGGTATACACCTAGCAGGGTAAAAAAGGGGGTAAAGGAAAATTGCCCTATGGGCACATAAAAAATAATCAACAAGTAGGCAATGGGATGAGCATAACCTAGTTCAATTAGGGCAAGCGCTGGAAAAAATCCACTGACTAGCAAGAGTAAGGCAAGCAGCCATTGCAGCACTTTTGGCAATTTATAAAAGTCGTTCATTCTCTGAAATTAGGTTCTGCGATGTTGTAAGCGTAATTTTTGAAGAGAATTATAAAGTCGACTTCCTCTCTTTTTTTCTCAAATATCCAGTAAAAAAAGGACTCGCTCAACTTCCAATAGAGAGGAGGAAATGATTCTGGCTTGCCGTTGGTAAAAATTCCTTTAAATACCCTCCGAAAAATTCTAAATTGAACTAGTATTCCTCAAACAATAAACCCATGAAAAATCGTCGCGAGTTTCTTCAAAAATCAGTACTTGGAATTGCAGG
>CAYNIK010000390.1:0-1737 GCA_964397145.1 uncultured Limnohabitans sp. | reverse complement strand
TCTCCATCGGCATGGATGCCGGCTGTTTGGGTAAATACATTTTCTCCTACCACAGGCTTATTGGCAGGAATGTATTGCCCGGAAAATTGTTCGACCAACTTGGAAACCCGAAAAATCTTTTGTTCCTGAACGCCAATTTCCAAATTCGTAAAATCCTTAATGACCGCTACTATGGATTCCAAAGGGGCGTTTCCTGCTCGTTCCCCTAGCCCATTGATGGTGCTGTGGATACCCGACACCCCTTGAAGTACTGCTTCGAGCACGTTAGCTACCGCCAAATCGTAATCGTTGTGCCCATGAAAATCGATCCGCAAAGACGGAAATTTGGAGATTACTTCTCCTAAGAATTCGCGCACCTCTGCAGGAGAAAGTATCCCCAAGGTATCCGGAAGCATCACCCGCTGAATGGGTTGCTGCGCCAGCATTTTGATAAGGCTTAAGGTATAGTCACGGGAACTACGCATCCCATTGGACCAGTCTTCCAAGTAAACATTCACTTGAAGCCCTTGCTCCAACGCATAGGCAATGCACTGCTGAATTTCAGCAAAATGCTCCTCGGGCGTTTTCTTTAATTGATGAACCAGGTGATTGAGGGAACCTTTGGTCAAGAGATTGAGTACTTGGCCCCCAGCCTCCACGATCCAATCCACAGAAATAGGGGTGTCTACAAATCCCAGAACCTCCACACGATCCAGAAGACCTTTTTGAGCAGCCCATTGGGTGATACGTTGTACTCCCTCCAATTCCCCTGCTGAGACGCGAGCGGAAGCGACTTCGATGCGATCTACTTTTAATTCTTCCAAGAGTGCCTTGGCGAGGTGCAGCTTTTCGGAAGGCAAAAAAGATACGCCTGAGGTCTGTTCGCCATCCCTCAAGGTAGTATCCATCAATTCCAATCTTCGTGCCTCCATGATTAACTCCCTTTATCGCTTGGCTTCGAAGCCTTCGATTTCTGTAGCCATGTTGATCAGGTAATCGATGTCATCGAACCCATGCTGCATGTTGTCCTTCTTGTATTCATTGATGGCAAAGGATTCAGTATCCCCTGTAGCCAGTAAAGTGATTGTTTGGTTTGGCAAGTTTACTTCGACTTCGGTTTGCGGATTTGCTGCAATAGCAGCAAATAGTTTATCCGAAAACGCGGGCGTCACCGTCACGGGAAGTACGCCGATATTGAGACAGTTGTTTTTAAAGATATCCGCAAAAAAGCTGGATACCACACAGCGAAAACCGTAGTCATACAAGGCCCAAACGGCATGTTCCCGACTGGACCCGCATCCAAAATTTTTCCCTGCAAGCAATATCTTGCCGCTATACGTGGCATCATTGAGTACAAAATCTGCCTTCGGGGATCCAGCGGAATCGTAACGCCAGTCGCGAAACAGGTTGTCACCAAAGCCTTCTCTTTCTGTTGCCTTTAAAAAGCGAGCTGGTATAATTTGGTCCGTATCCACATTCTCTGTCGAAAGTGGTACAGCGGTACTTTTTAGAATGGTAAATTTATCGTAAGCCATTTGTTGTTCGTTCAAAGGTGGTCAAATAGGACTTCGGGTGGTCTTTTCCCTGCACTCCATAAATTCCGCCTGCCTGCGGCAGGCAGGTATTTTCAATTCTGAAATACTTCCCGTGGATCGGTGATTTTCCCGGTAATTGCCACTGCAGCTACCGTCAGCGGGGAAGCAAGTAAGGTGCGTGCACCCGGTCCTTGCCGACCTTCAAAGTTTCGATTGGAAGTAG
>CAYNIK010000389.1:0-1743 GCA_964397145.1 uncultured Limnohabitans sp. | reverse complement strand
ATACCAATGACCAAAACCTACACGATGCCCCGCACAAAGACCTAAGAAGGGCTAGGGCGGCAGCCTATTCCATTATCCCTACCTCCACCAATGCGGGAAAAGCCTTGGACCGTGTACTTCCTGAGCTCGCTGGAAAAATAGAAGCATCTGCCATGCGTGTACCCGTACCGGATGGATCGCTCACAGACTTGATTGTGACCGTTTCTAAAGAAGTAACAGCAAGCGAAGTCAATGAAGCCTTCAAAAAAGCTGCTGAATCCAGCTTAAAGGGGTATTTACAGATAGAGTCTGACCCTATTGTGTCCATGGATATTCTAGGCAATACTCACTCAGCCATCTTGGACGAAGCGCTCACTTCAACCAAAGGAAACCTAGTCAAGGTAGTAGCTTGGTACGATAATGAATCTGGCTATGCCAATCGACTCGTGGATTTGGCAAAAAAAATCAGTGTCCAGTAAGCGGAGTTTTACTTAGTTCACCCGCCGAACTTGATAGTCCTTAATCGGGCTTTCAACTATTATTTTCACCAATTTCCCTCCTTGGTAGTGGTATTGATTGGTATTCCCTTCTACCTCAATTTCATAAACACCAGTCTTAATCTTTTTGATGGGTGCGGAAACTCCATATACTTCAGATAGAAACAGTTCCTGCCCACTGGGTTCATGAAAAAATAACTTCGTACTAGACCAAGACAACGGCCCTTTTAAGGAAGTCCTATTGGCATATTTATAGGATTTGGCATCCACTTGGTATTGCGTACCCGTCCAATTCACTTTTGAATCAAAGTTTCCTCGGTTGGTCTTGGACTCCGAATAAGTCTTGGTGATTTTACCCCCTTTGAAATGCGAACGCGTTAAGAATCGTAAATCTACATCTCCAAAAAACCAGAATTTTACGCTGCTATCCACCGTGTAGCGTACCGAATCTGCACCGGATAATTTTTGAGCGGTTAGATTTCCAATTTTCAATCCGAGTACCACAATCTCATAAGTCCCCGTTTCCTTATGGGTTTGTCCATTGGCCGTGGAAACTAGCATCCCAATAAAAAAAAGGAAGAAAATCGCTTTAAAATTCAAACTAGAGGAACGCACCATAGGGATATTTGGAATGACAGATCTAGGACTAAAGTATTTACATAAGTTGTCCATTGGGACTAATATAAGGCATATCACCAACTTGGGAACAATAGCGATCCCAATCTTCAAGGGTATCTATATCCTCCAAAACTGGCAATAAATGGGTTTGCAAACCTTGCTCAGCAGCAAATGCCAAAGTTTGAGACAAGACCAAATCAGTACTCCAGCTAATCCCCTCAAACAAAAAATCTGCACGTTGCTTCAATCCAATTAAATAATACCCTCCGTCAAGAGCTGGACCAATTACTAAATCGGACTGATCCAAGGCATCAAAGGCTTGAAGGATGTGACTCCCTTCGATACTCGGGCAATCCGTTCCAATCAACACTACCTTTTCCATACCTGAATCGAAATTTGTTGAAAAGGCGTTCTTCATACGTGCTCCAAGATCTTTCCCCACCTGGACCATCCCTCTACCAGCTGGATAGGTGGGATTTTCAGGTACAAAGTCTGAAAAATAGGTGGTGATAGACACAGAAATATCCCGTAAGGCAAAGTATGTCTTGGCAAGTAGGTGTAGGTAGATTTCCAATGCTTGCTTTTCTCCCACACTTGCAGCAAGGCGAGTTTTCACCTTTCCCAAGACCTCATTTTTTTGAAACACAAG
>CAYNIK010000388.1:0-1747 GCA_964397145.1 uncultured Limnohabitans sp. | reverse complement strand
GTGACGAGTTTGAAGCCAAAGTTAGCATGTTGGTAGGCTTTGGCCTCCACTAATTTCTCCTCACTTAAGTATTCTGCAAGGGAAGCCGGCACCTTAGAGAGGGGCTGAGCCACCTGCAGGTATTCCAAAATTTGGGGCACTAGAAAACCGAAAATCAATACCCCAATAAGTAGGTAGTTCAAACTTTCTGATTCCATTTCTTTGGATTAAAATTTAGGGCAAGGAAGGATGGTGTCTCGACCAAGTGGCTTCCCTTGATTGCGACCAGGAATGGTCCAGGAAAGGCTCAATTCATGCGCCCCCCCACTTTGAATTCCAAGCTGGGAGACAGTATAGTCAAAGCTGTAGCCTACATTCAATCCGTTGAGTAGATTGACGCCCACCATCATCACGATAGCATCCCGGTTACTTTGCCCTTCCACAGGCCTAAATGGTAGACCTCTGTACCATGCTCCAAATACAATCGGCTCCACATAAAAATATGCACCTACGTCCAGTTGTTCAAATGGACCCTGCCGCTTGTAATTTACGGTAGGGGTTAGGTACCGCTGCTTACTCATGTGGGTAAAATCCCGACGCATGCTCCCTGATCCCAAAGAAATCCGGTATCCCGCATGAAAAGAAAGTTTGCTGGGCAAGGGACTTAATCCATCCACGAAGGATTGATTGGGTTCATTCAAGTGATGTGCAGAAAATCCAATCCAAGCATTTTCCGTAAATAACAAGCCTCCAGCAGACAGCGAAAAAATACTCACTGGGTCTCCTAAGCCCGGAATATCGGCACCTGGCAATAAGGGTCCAGTAGGGTTCGTCGGATCAATTTGATTGGCGAAAACCAGGTTTTCATAAAAACCGATTTCCCTTCGGATGTAGCTTGCCTGAAATCCAGGCCGGAAGTACAAGTTGTCGGCCAACCGCAATTCATACGAATACATCGCTGAAATAGAAGTAGACCTCAATTTGGATGCTCCCTCCGTATCTTGCATGACATGTACCCCTATCCCCGAATTGTATTCTGGTAAGTACGTATCGTAATAGGCAGAGAAGGTGGTAAATTGCGCATCCAAGGAAGGCCACTGATTTCGGTAGTTAAAACCTACCCGTCCCATTAGCTCCGCTCCGGCCATCGCTGGATTGAGGTACAGGGGTGCTGCATAGTATTGGCTATACTGAGGATCCTGGGCAAAGGCCGGTGAAATGGAAGCCATGCCCAGTACCAGAAAAAAAACCCACGTCAGCAGAGACCGTAACACGAAATTGTTCGTTTATTTGAATACGCACTAGCCTTCTAAACGAACCCAGGGATTGGTTGTTGTAGAAGTAGCGCTAAAAATATGAAAAGCAAGTCGAATACCATACGATTCACCCGACTATTTGCAGGCATACTCCTGCTCCTAGGTAGTACTTGGTATGGAACGGCTTTGGGGCAAGGATACAACGAAAACGAGTGGATCTTTGGAAATTGCCCCACAGGAGGACATACCTACCTCTCTTTTGGAAAAGGTCAAACGGCTACCGTCCAGAAGCTACCTGCTACCGTCCTCAGCGGTGCTTTCAACAATGCCATTGCTATTGATCCCATCACGGGCCAACCCTTATTTTACACCAATGGGGAACTTGTGTACGATTACTCGGGGAGTCCAATCGAAGGTTCAGCCCCTGGTTTGAATGGAAATTTTCAAGGACGACAAACGGTAGCCACTGGTTTTTTGGATTACAATCCAGCAGGCAACAAACTTTTTTACAT
>CAYNIK010000387.1:0-1749 GCA_964397145.1 uncultured Limnohabitans sp. | reverse complement strand
CATTTTTGGATGGAGAAGAAGGCATATTAAGATACAGAGGATACCGAATCGAGGACCTTGCAGAGAAATCCAGCTTTATGGAAGTGGCTTACCTCCTTATTTACGGAGAGCTCCCTACTCAAGCACAATTTGATGATTTCACCAAGCAGATCACGTACCATACCCTTGTGCATGAGGACATTAAAAAGATTTTGGATGGCTTCCCTTCCAATGCACACCCCATGGGCGTGCTTTCCTCTTTAGTCTGCTCTTTATCTGCATTTTATCCAGATTCACTTAACTCAAACAGCACTCCAGAAGAAGTGAATTTGAGCATGATCCGTTTATTGGCTAAGATGCCAACTTTTGCGGCTTGGGCTTACAAAAATAAAGTGGGGCATCCGGTCAACTATCCGGACAACTCTTTAGATTACTGTTCAAACTTCTTGAAAATGATGTTTGCACTTCCAGCAGAACGCTACGAGGTCGATCCAGTAGTAGCCAAAGCATTGGATGCACTCTTGATTCTTCACGCGGACCACGAGCAAAACTGCTCCACCTCTACGGTCCGTATGGTAGGCTCTTCTCAAAGTCCAATTTACGCATCCGTCTCTGCAGGAATCAATGCACTATGGGGCCCACTACATGGGGGGGCCAACCAATCTGTAATTGAAATGCTTGAAGCCATCAAAGCTGATGGTGGAAATACGAAGAAATACTTGGATAAAGCCAAAGACAAGAACGATTCGTTCCGTCTGATGGGCTTTGGACACCGTGTGTACAAAAACTTTGATCCGAGAGCCAAAATCATCAAGAAAGCAGCAGACGAAGTGTTAGCCAAACTAGGTGTGAAAGATCCAGTCCTTGATATCGCGAAGGAACTTGAATTTGCAGCCTTGAATGATCCGTATTTTGTAGAGAAAAAGCTTTATCCTAATGTGGACTTCTACTCTGGCATCATCTACCGTGCATTGGGTATTCCTACCGACATGTTTACCGTAATGTTTGCCTTGGGCCGTCTACCAGGCTGGATCGCTCAGTGGAAAGAAATGACTGAAAAAGGCGAACCAATTGGAAGACCTCGTCAGGTATACACTGGCGCAATAGAACGAGATTACGTGGCTATGCCAAAGCGATAAGTCAAGCCACTATCCATTTTAAGCAGCGCCTTTTTTTCTTTTTCCCGTCATCTGACAGAATAGAAACGAAAGGCGCTGTTTTTTTTCTTACAAAATCCACGTTTAGACTTTAGAAAAAATGAAACCAGCAACACTTGAGGAAGCAGTAGCACTCACCCAAAAATTCACTTCCAGACCTTCCAATGAAGAGCTACTTCGCCTCTACGGATTGTACAAACAAGCCAGCGAAGGGGACAATGAAGAAGAACGCCCGGGAGGATTTGATTTTAAGGCTGCTGCCAAATACAATGCATGGCTCCTACTCAAAGGAAAGTCCAAGGAGGAAGCGACCACAGCCTACATCGAATTGGTCACAGAGCTATCCGGCAAATACCTCTAAAATACACACAGCCCTGAAGTAATTTCAGGGCTTCTTTTTTTCAAAGTACTTGGCCAAAATACTTCCTAAGATTAGTTGTTGTAAATGGTACAACATCACTGGAAGCAAGACAAGACCCAAGATCGCCGAACTTGGAAACAATACCTTTCCAATAGCTACTCCATGCACCAAAGACTTGGTGGATCCACAAAAAAGTGCAGCAATCCGATCCTCCTGTGAAAAGGCAAGTACTCGAACCAAAATAAATAGGAT
>CAYNIK010000386.1:0-1751 GCA_964397145.1 uncultured Limnohabitans sp. | reverse complement strand
ATGACTTCTTTAATGCGCGCAGCATGGATGTATTCATCACTAAGCTTCGCAAAAAGCTACAAGAAGACCCAGGAATTCAGATCCTCAATGTGCGCGGGTATGGATTTAAGTTGGTCTGCTAAACAACACCAAGCATCAGGATGTGCACGTGGCGATGCTGAAGTGTGGACTTTTTTTTTGAAAAGGAAAAAGCAAAAATCTAGGGGAGGTTTTTTGTCCCCCCCCCCCAATGATTTCAAATTGCCTATTTGCCGGCTTGTTTTTTTTCCCTTGCTAACAAGGTAATGACCACGGCGACCACAGCTAGATGCACTGCATAGTTTTCACCAAAGGCAACCCAAATTCCAAGTGCAACGGCTTCACAGGCAAGCAGGCTCAGGAAGAAAATCTTGATTTTTGTTCTATTTACCATGCCCAATCTAAAAATTCATATACCCCTTGGAATACCGAGCCTGACACAGCTCCTCCCAAAATAGCCCCTCCATAGGCCACTTGTCCAGGACCTATTACTGCATTGACTACCCAAGCTCCGGCAGCACCCGCCACTGCACCCGCTACATCTGCCTTGACAATGTTACCCGCAGGGCCTGTTTTATAGGAATGCTGGGAAGTCCAATTTGGCCCAAGCTGAGCCCAGTTCTCATAATTTTCTGACCAATAGGTGTAAGAGTGTCTCGCGACGGAAGTTGCGGAGTACAAAAGAACTAACTCTCGATCGCTCAGATCATTTTCTAAAGCGATGGTCTCTTCCAAAAACCTTATTTCTTGAGCAACACGAGTATCTCCAAAGGTTTCTACCGAGAGGATGGAGTCTAACTCACCTAAAAAGCGTTTTACTTTTTCCCTAAGTTCAAACCCTTCAAAATGCTCCTCCTCCCGCGCAAATTGCTTGTAAGAGCTTGCGAAAAGTCGCTTGGTATAGGCTACCCCAATGGCATTCATATTGGCAGGATATTGGGTATTCGCCTCAATCTGTGCAATCAAAAAGTTCTCTAGGACCTGCTTATTGGCAATTGGGGATTTGTGCCCCATTGAATTTTGGTTTGCAACAAGAAATTCAAAAGTTTCCTGCAACTTTTCGTTGTGCTCCACACCAATAAATTCGAGCTCAGCGGCTTGAATCTTAGGAATTTCAGGAGCGGGATCTTGGTGGCAAGCTTGGAAAGGAAAGGTCAATCCAAGAAAAAAAAGGAAGTTTCTAAAAGTGGTTTGCATGATTGAAAATGGTTTAATAGTTAAAAATAAGTTGCCTAGAAGAAAAAGAAGTAGCCCTAAATGCCTAGCCAAAGCTGACTAACAGAGGAGGAAACAAAGGACTGGGACGGTTAAAAAATGCCCCAATCGACTGGTAAGTAGTTTAAAAAATAGTTTTTTCATAAAAATTAAATTAAAGAATAAATGAATGTATTAATAAAATTTTAAAAAACAATTTTTTATTAAATTATTTATAATTTTTAACTAACAAAACTTGATCACAGGCATTTTTTTACTAGAAAATCTTTTGACTTTAGGAGTAATTACTACTGTTGCTAACCTCTTTCCCACTCCTCAATGCCTAGTTGTCTGCATAAAAAAGGTTTTAAAATTCAGCGAACACACACAAAAAAGCCTTCTTTACTCATAAAGAAGGCTGATTTATAGGTGTAATAAAATCAATTCATTGAATTAGAGGAACTAAGAAAAACAATTTCCGTTCCTGTGGGTAATACATTTCATAAGATAGGTTGAATCAGTTTAGTTAAGATCAGCTC
>CAYNIK010000385.1:0-1755 GCA_964397145.1 uncultured Limnohabitans sp. | reverse complement strand
GCTATCGCCTCAAACCAGATTACCTCAACTTTGAGAATGGGTACTATTGCTTTCTCCCTCAAGAGTTACTTGAAAAATACATCTCCCATATCCGTGAGATCAACTACCAAGCCTCGCATTACATGCGAGGGGTCCAATTTGAAAACAAAGCCAAGTCTGCTGCTGCCTTAGCAGCCTTTGTGGGTGCAGATCCAGAGGAGGTAGTCTTGACCCGAAATACGACTGAATCCTTAGATTTGATCATTTCTGGCTACCCATGGCAAGCAGGTGACGAAGCTGTCTTTGCTAACCAAGATTATGGAAGCATGCAAACCATGTTTGAATTGGCATCCAAGCGCTGGGGAATCAAAACCGTTAAAGTGGATATCCCGCTAGATCCGCAATCGGATGAAGAGGTGGTAGACGTCTACCGAAAGGCGATTACTCCCAAGACCAAATTGCTGATGGTCCCCCACATTGTGAACATTACGGGGCATATCCTTCCCGTTCGGAAAATTGCTGACATGGCACATTCCCTAGGAGTAGAAGTCATGTTGGATGGAGCGCATGCCGTGGGGCATTTCACATTTAGCATGAAAGATCTGGATTGCGATTACTATGGATCCAGCCTACACAAATGGTTGAGCGTGCCTTTAGGCGCAGGATTACTTTATGTTAAAAAGGATAAAATATCTAAAATTCAACCACTTCTGGCTCCATTTAATTTGGGTTTGACAAGCATAGCTTACCTCAATCACATCGGTACCCACCCAGCAGCTACGGACTTAACCGTATTGGATTCCATTGCTTTTCAAGAGAAAATTGGATCCAAACGAAAAGAAGAAAGACTTCGATTTATCCAAAAATATTGGACCGATCAAGTACGGAATGTGCCTGGAATTCGGGTGAATACTCCTGAAGATCCTGCCCGATGCTGCGGCATAGGAAACGTTTGGGTGGAAAAACTGAGCCCAGCAGACATGGGAAAACTATTGATGGACAAGTACAAAATTTTCACTGCTCCTATCGATGGTGCGGGCGTACGCGGTGTTCGTGTAAGTCCAAACATTTACACCAGTACTGCTGATTGTGATGTACTGGTAGCTGCTTTAAAAGAAATGGCTCATTAAATGCTGAGAAATGAATAATTGGGGGCTAAAATCGATTTGACTGGAACCTTTTTTTATGGATTAATAAAAAAAGTAGGGATTTGCATAAGTTTTTGAAATAAATACTTGCAATTCATTGTAGGAGATGTAACATTTGCACCCTCAAATTATGGATAATCAGTCACACATCGTCTCAATTGTAGTGTTGTCTTCGACAAAGGCCGGATGTTCGTTGGTATCCCCCATTTTTTTGGCTGCACGCTTGAGGCAGTCCCTTAGGGTTTAACCCTAGATTCATTTTGCGTTCCCACGTGGAAAGCACCCCTAGCACACCCCTATTCTATCCACCCATTTATTAGCATCGCATTCTCCTAAAAAGGAGTGCATTACAATTACCAATCAATGGAAGAATTAACATTCCTTATCCGAGTAGCGGACAGCTCTCATAAAATTTATGCCAACCAGATCGCTGCAGAGATGCAAGATTCTGCAAAAGCTAGAGGTACAGGTATCGCAAAGCGTAGCCCTGCTTACCTTGAAGCCAAGATGGACGAAGGTAAGGCAGTCATTGCTTTAACCAGCGAAGGAAGCTGGGCAGGCTTCTGTTACATCGAAGCTTGGGGCCACGGCAAGTTTGTGGCCAATTCTGGCCTCATTGTGGCGCCTC
>CAYNIK010000384.1:0-1763 GCA_964397145.1 uncultured Limnohabitans sp. | reverse complement strand
AGCAATTTCAATACGGAAGAATTCAAGGCCTTTTTACGAGCGCAATAAATCCCTAAATCAGGTATTCACCTTCCATTGGGTGGCTGAAGAATCTAAGATTTCTTTACCCCAGATGGGAAGTTCTGCTTTGATTCGCTCCACCAGTTCGTCACAGGCCTGCATGGCTGCTTTTCGGTGTTTGGAGGAGGTAAAGACAAACAGGCAGATTTCACCCACTTTGATTTCCCCAAGACTGTGATAGATGTGCATGCAGGTCAAGGGGTACTTCGCAAAGATGTCTTCCCGAATTTCAAAGGCCTTTTCTAGGGCCATTTCTTCATAGCAGGTGTACTCTATGGCAATCACTTTTCCCTCTGGCTTTTCATCGGCACGAATTTGACCTAAAAAAATAGAGTGCCCACCAATGTCTGTTTTGGTGGCATGATTTGCAATAGACTGGGCGATCTTCTCCGAAGAGATGGGGCCTTGCACGAATATATTTTTGGGGCTGCGTACCTTTTCCATGGTCATTAGGACTTTAGGGCGTTGATGCCTCCACGAATGGAGAAAATCTTCTTATCGGGATAGGTTTGCTGGAGGAGTTGCGCTGCTTTTTGACTCCGTGCCCCACTTTGGCAGAAAAACAAAATCTCCTCCGCCTCCTCAAAGCGATCCAGTTCCTTGGATAGAGTGGAAAAAGGTACCTTCACCAATCCAGTACATTCCAGTGGGGGCTCTTCCCCTGGTTCGCGCACATCCACAAAGGCCACCTCCTGCCCCATGAGTTTCATTGCTTCATTCCAGCTAAGCTGCTGCACTCCTTCACAAGCCAAGGCGTAATCTC
This sequence comes from uncultured Limnohabitans sp., assembly GCA_964397145.1. Taxonomy (GTDB): domain Bacteria; phylum Bacteroidota; class Bacteroidia; order Cytophagales; family Cyclobacteriaceae; genus Algoriphagus. The sequence goes on along the minus strand of CAYNIK010000384.1, from coordinate 940 downwards.
GCTGGTGGAACTCATTCCAAGAAGTGGGAATAGCCGTTTGGGTTGCCGGATTAGGCTGGATTTCCAGTTCCTGAAACTGGGTATCCAGGCTATTAAACAGGAGTAATTTATTACTGAGTGGCTTGCCGAGACCAGACAAGACCTTGATCGCTTCCAGGGCCATCAGGTTTCCAATAATTCCAGGCAACACGCCAAGCACTCCTGTTTCCGCACAGTTGGGGATTTCCTGAGGTGCAGGAGGATTGGGAAATACATCCCGGTAATTGCAGGGATGGCTACCTACATTAAATACCGAAACTTGCCCTTCGTGCTGGTAAATGGACCCATAGACGAGCGGCTTTTTGAGGAGCACACAGGCATCGTTGACCAGGTAGCGGGTGGGGAAATTGTCCGAGCCATCTATAACTAGATCGTAGTGAAATATATGGGCTTGGGCATTATCTACCGTGATAAATTCTGGGATAGCTGTCCACTGGATGTCACTGTATTTCTCTTGAAAGTAGCGAACGGCCGTTTCGGCTTTGCTTTTCCCCAAGTCCTTTTCTCCGTAGAGTACTTGTCGATTGAGGTTGGATTGGGAAATTACATCCCCATCGACCAAGGCGATCCTTCCTACCCCAGCAGCGGCCAGGTAGAGCAAAACCGGGCAACCGAGCCCACCTGCACCGATGACGAGCACGGAAGCCTGCTTGAGTTTGGCTTGGCCTTCGGGTCCAAAGCCCGGCAAGATCACTTGTCTTTCAAATCTATTCATCGTCATCCTCCGGAAAAAGGGGGTAAAAGGGCGATTTCTTGTCCTGCAGAAATATCGGTTTCTGCTTGTATGAGTTTACGGTCCACCGCCATGCGAAAAGTAAGGGATTGGAGCACAGGAAACTGTTGCACCAATAACATTCTAAGCGCCTCCGAGGAACCAGGGTTCTCGATTTCAAGGGAATCT
>CAYNIK010000383.1:0-1766 GCA_964397145.1 uncultured Limnohabitans sp. | reverse complement strand
TCGGCGTTCGATATTCGACATTAAATAGAGATACGATTCATAAAAAAACCGAGCTTTAATGCGCAGCTCGGTTTTTTGTTTGTAAGGAAGATTTTTCATGAATTACAGCCAAAGGGACCTCAGGATTTTCTCGGTTTCACCCACTGCTTGGGCGCTTTCTTTTTGAGGTAGTTGATGAATTCGGTGTAGGACTCGTGCTCGTGGTTGGAAACCGAAATGGAGTTTCGGTCCTGAAATACCAAGGTGACCTGTTTGAATTCACGTTTGTTGGCTAGTACAGTTTCCTCTTCCCAAGCTAAAATCTCGGTAACTGGATAGATTTTGGTGCTGCCGCGTAGGGGAAGTTTAATGACCACCTGTTCTCTTCCAGCGGATATAAATCGCCATCCCGCCATCATTTTGACCAAAAGCATCAAGAGCACAAGGGTGATTAGGGAGCTTGCTACCAGGTAAAACCACAAGTCATAACTTCTGCTGTAGGCAAAATCTCGTAGAAGTAGGACTAGTCCCAGCAGCAAAAAAAATAGTACGGCTCCTAAGGAGATGTAGGTCGATAGTTTGGGTTTAAGCAGGATCATGGCTTTGGGAAAGAATTGCGAGCTTGGCTTGTGCAAAAGTCTCCAAATCTTGGAAGAAAACGAAGAAGAGGGCTTCAATTTCTTCTTCTTTTTCACGAAGTACCTCGGTAGCGGCATTCATTTTGGAGTCAAAGCTGGCTCTGCGCGTCAACCCATCCAAGGCTTGTTGTATGCCTTCCAGGTTTCGGTAAGCATACAACCAGTTTTGCTGTTCCATCCAATACAACATGCGTAGAAAGGAGGGCGGGAGTGGGGCTGGGAAGGACTGAATTGTCTGATACACCTGTTTGCTATAGCTTTCTAGGGAAATCGATGTGTATTTATCCCAATTTTTTGCGAGGAAGTAATCGAAAAACACATCGCTGATCACCCGTGCATAATGTCCGAATTGGGGACGCAGATGAGTTTGTACCTCCTTGACTAGGGGGTGTGAATCCGTGAAGGTGTCGATGGCTCGGTGGAGGTGTATGCCGACTTGAATTTTTTTTGGGTAATTTTCAATTTCTTTTCCCCGGATAAAGTCGGCGATGAAATTGCCTATTAGGATTTCATTTTGGTCAAACGATAAATAAGCATGTGCAAGAAAATTCATTCGCAGGGGCTAAAGAGCAAAAACACTCGTACTAGTAGCGTGTTACTAGGCTAAAGTACATCAATTCATGCGTAATTCCCTCGACGAACTCAAGCAAGGTCTGAAGCTACTCAAACTCGAGTGGCAGGAAGATTTGGCTCAGTACAAGAAAAAATTTCTCCATACTTCGGTTGCCGACAAAAAAAAGGAGGGCATTACCTGGCATCCTATCTTACTTAAAAAGACGAAGATTGGGATGGGGGAGCGGCTTATCATCGAGGTGGAGCGGACGGATACGCAGTACCCATCTTCCTTTTCCTCAGGTAAGTCGGTTACTTTTTTTTCCACGCAAGATGGCTACCATAGTCCGGAGTTTCGGGTCAATGGGGTGGTCAATCAAGCCAAAAAAGACACGCTGATAGTCACACTTCAGGCCGATGAAGTACCCGATTGGATGGAGTCGGGGAGGCTAGGAGTTGACTTGTTATTTGATGAGGCCAGTTACCGGGAGATGGAGTCGGCCTTGAAAAAAGTGATGGCTGCCGAGCATCCTCAAGTCCTCCGATTTCGAGACTTGGTGTACGGGGAAGCCAGTCCTCAATTTAAACCAGTTCCCG
>CAYNIK010000382.1:0-1770 GCA_964397145.1 uncultured Limnohabitans sp. | reverse complement strand
AGATCCTTGATGTTACTTTGACGCTTGGCCAGCATCGCAGCCAAAGCCGCAATCAAGGATAACTTCGCCAAATCAGAAGGTTGAAAGCCCTGATTGATTACAGGAATCATCAACCAGCGATTGGCCTCATTGATATTGGATCCAAACATATACGTAACCACCAATAAAGGAATCGATAGAAACATGAACAGCCGTGCGTAGAGTGCATACTTGCGGTACGGAATCTTATGGGCCAGCCACATCACTACTAGGGAGGCGAATACAAGCTTGGAATGCTTAAATAGGTACTGTTCGGTATTCACCACTTCGTCCTTGTACACCAAGGTGCCTGTAGCGGAATACACCACCAGAATGCTAAACATAGAAAGCAAAATCACGATGGCCCAAATGATTGGATCACCTTTGAATTGCTCATCTATCCATGTTTTAATCTGGTTCATGCGCTTTGTTTTTGAGTTAATGCCAGCACTGCTGCTTTAAATTGATCTCCTCGATCTTCGTAATTCTTAAATAGGTCAAAGCTTGCACATGCTGGGGATAAAAGGACTACCTCCTTATCGGCTGCTATTTCCCGGGCCCAAGACACTGCCTCAGCCAAATCTTGGGTTTCCAAAATTTGTCCTATGTGCGGAGCAAATGCAGTTTTTAATTTCGCGTTGTCCTTGCCCAAGCAGATCAAGGCTTTCACCTGACCATTCACCACCAAGGGAGTCAACACGGAATAATCATTCCCCTTGTCTACTCCTCCTGCAATCCATACCATCGGCTCTTTATAGCTACCCAAGGCATAAAATGTAGCTTCTACATTGGTGCCTTTGCTGTCGTTTACATAGCGAACCCCATCCAATACACGAACCAGCTCCATGCGGTGCGCAGCATTTTTGAAGGTTGGATAACCGCTAAGCAACTGCTCCTCAGACAAACCAGCCAAGAGAGCAGCGACTCCAGCACCCAAGGCATTGAGCAAGTTGTGCTTTCCTTGAATCGTCAATGCAGCTACAGGAATGGTCACCTGAGCACCTGCTACTTGGAATACCAACCCATCTCCGTCGCTAAATCCACCTTGGCTAGGTTTTCCTTCCAAAGCAATTCCATACTTCGAAGCCTGAAGCGGTGCCCGTTCTAGTCCAGTCTTGGAAAACCCATCTTCCAGGTTGAAAATTGCGGCATCCTTCGGATCCATGTTTTTGAACAAGGCCATCTTGGAATCGATGTAGCGATCCATTTGGTAATTGTAGCGATCTAGGTGATCTGGCGTAATATTGGTAAGAAGTGCTATGCGTGGTTTCAAACTCACCAAGCCATCAATCTGGAAACTGGAAATTTCGATTACCCACCAGGCATGATCTCCATCGAGTAATTGTCCGGCCCAGCTTTTTCCTACATTTCCAGCAAGTCCTACATCCCATCCTGCTTCTTTCAGGAGGTGGTAGGTCAATAAGGTCGTGGTCGTTTTTCCATTGGTTCCCGTGATCGCAATCACCTTTCCTTTGCTGTAACGACCGGCAAATTCAAGTTCATCCACTATGGAAATCCCTCGACTAATCGCCTGCTGAACGATGGAAACAGTAGGAGCTATCCCTGGACTTTTAATGATCAAGTCGGCAGCCAAAATACGAGCCTCATCGTGTTTGCCTTCCTCAAATTCAATTCCTGCAGTCTGAAGTTGCGCTTTGCGTGTCTCCCCAATGCTGCCTCCATCCGAAACAAAAACGGCATAGCCCTCCCGCTTGGCGAGCAATGCTGCTCCCAACCCGCTTTCTCCGGCTC
>CAYNIK010000381.1:0-1774 GCA_964397145.1 uncultured Limnohabitans sp. | reverse complement strand
AAGACGGAATTGGGTATTTATGACCTAGAACGAGATACTGTCTATTACGTAAATACCGCCAGCCTCCCAGGAATTCAGGATGCTCCGGATTACAGAGCCGATTATCCTGAAAAAACTTGGGAGAAAAAGAATCGAGAATTATCACTTACAGGACCTTATTTCTCCCCTGATGGAACCAAAGCAGTACTTCAAGCCAGAGCCGTAGACAACAAGGATCGCTGGATTGCAGCCATTGACTTGACCTCAGGAGGCTTAACCACTCTAGACCGGCAGCGTGACGAAGCCTGGATTGCTGGACCTGGTATTGGTTGGGGTGGCACTTTGGGTTGGCTCCCTGATTCCAAGCACCTGTACTTCCAATCTGAGGAAAGCGGCTATTCGCATCTGTACTTGGTTCATGTGGAGACCAAAGAGAAAAAAGCGCTGACTGCAGGAAAATTTGAAGTATTTGATCCCTTCCTATCCAAAGACAAAAAGTCCTGGTACTTGACTACCTCTGAGGTACATCCTGGCGAAAGACATTTTTACCGCATGCCGCTATTCGGTGGTAAGATGGAGCAACTAACTTCCATGGAAGGAGAAAATCAGGTTGTCTTGTCACCAGATGAAAAGCATCTTGCGATCCTCCATAGCTATTCCAATGTACCACCAGAATTGTATGTGCAAGAAAATAAGGTTGGGGCCAAGCCCATTCGTCTTACCGATGGCCAATCTGAGGAATTCAAAAATTATGCTTGGCGTGACCCACAACTGATTCGCTTCCCTGCTCAGGATGGTGCTCAGGTACCCGCACGGCTTTACCTACCTGATCCCAGCAAAAAGAATGGGGCGGCAGTTATCTTCGTACATGGTGCAGGATACCTCCAAAATGTCCACAAATGGTGGAGCAGTTACTTTCGAGAGTATTTTTTCCATAACCTACTTACTGACCTTGGCTACACCGTCCTAGATATTGATTACCGCGGATCCGCAGGCTATGGTCGCGATTGGCGCACCGGCATCTACCGCCACATGGGAGGTAAAGACCTTTCCGACCAAGTGGATGGAGCCAAATATCTCATGCAACAGCACGGAGTCGAAGCAGGACGAATCGGGATTTATGGTGGAAGTTATGGAGGCTTTATCACACTAATGGCTATGTTTAACCATGGGGATCTATTTACCTCGGGGGCAGCCTTACGTTCGGTCACCGATTGGGCACATTACAACCATGGCTACACATCCAATATTTTGAATACCCCTGAAGAAGATCCCATCGCCTACCGTCGCTCCTCTCCCATCTATTTTGCTGAGGGCTTGAAAGGCAATCTCCTCATCGCACACGGAATGCTGGATGTAAATGTCCACTTCCAAGATGTGGTTCGCCTTTCTCAACGATTGATTGAACTGAAAAAGGATAACTGGGAAATGGCCGTTTACCCCATAGAAGATCACGGATTTGTAACTTCAAGTTCGTGGACAGACGAGTACAAACGAATTTTGAAATTATTCAACAGCACACTCCCTAAAAAATGAGCACCTTCTCTCGAACCGTATTTTCCTTTGCAATCACAATAGGAGTTGCTAGTGGATCTTTTTTTCAAAGTGAGGCTCAAACGACTAAAGTGCAGGGGCTTGTAGCCGATAAAGCCATGGTGGTCTCTGCTCGGGAGGAAGCCTCTCGAATAGGAATCGAGATTATCAAGTCAGGTGGCAATGCCTTCGATGCGATGATGGCTACCGAAATGGCCTTGGCAGTGACTTTCCCCTTCGCGGGTAACCTTGGTGGTGGTGG
>CAYNIK010000380.1:0-1777 GCA_964397145.1 uncultured Limnohabitans sp. | reverse complement strand
ACTCCTTTGAATTGTCCAAAAGTGAGTCGGTAGCGGAGAGTTTGGAGGAAGTGGCTGGTTACCTACGAATAGGAGGTTTTGGAATTGGATTTATTACGCTCTTGGGTGCGTCCATTGGTTTGATGAATATCATGTTGGTATCCGTCACCGAACGAACTCGTGAAATTGGTATTCGCAAGGCCTTGGGAGCGACCCCCCTTCGCATTCGGCAGCAGTTCTTGATTGAAGCGATCACCATCTGTGTGATTGGGGGAATTTTTGGGATGGTCCTCGGGATTTTAATCGGTAACGTGATTGCCAACTTTATTGGCCCAGGAGGATTCTTGGTTCCTTGGCTTTGGATGATTGTGTCCTTTGTGATTTGTATTATCGTAGGCTTGTTGGCGGGCTATATTCCTGCCTTTAAGGCAAGCAAACTAGATCCGATCGAATCCTTACGCTACGAATAAGTCTTTGTTAGAGAAGCTACTCCATCCTAGAGATCTAATTTCAAACCTGCTGAATTCCCTTAAATTCAGCAGGTTTTTTTTATGGAGCGACTACTTAACCCCATGGAATTGATTCCAAGTCGCTAAATTTCACCGATTGCATAATTTTTGCTGGGATTGTCTGCTTTTTTTTGAATATTCCATCTTATTAACTCTTGACCCAAAATTCCCATGAAAAAGCTCCTCTCGCTAGTCCTCCTTTTCTTTTTGTCTACTGCCTGTTTATGGGCTTCAAATCCAGGTTCTTATACCCTCGTGATGGAGGGCTTTGATTGGGGTCCGGCTGCGAGCCGAGTGGTTTTGCATCATGCTCAAGTAGGGAAAGACACGAGTCCAGCGGATTTTGAAGTTTTCGTCACACGCTCTACCTCATTGGGAGAGATTCCCGCTGCGCAAGCTTCGGGCAAGCGCTCCGTAGTGTATACTTATGCCTCGGATGAAAAGGGAAATCGTGTGGAAAATGGGTCCCATCTGACTTTGGTATTGGCTGTAAGTCCCGTAAATCCCCTGGGTTCGGGTATTCAATACCTGCGCATGGGCAATCGAGCTTCCAATGTATGGATTGATTATGGCGTTACGGTAGTGCATGGGAAGACAGGCAAAACCTGGAACAAGGAGTCGGCACGCGTACGTCCCATTGTGGATGAGTTTGACCTATCCGGAACTTTTACCCATCAAGGCACGACCTTGACTTATGGGGCCTTTTCTCCAAAAAAAATAACGAGCAAGGCACCCTTGATCATTTGGCTTCATGGTGGAGGAGAGGGAGGTACCGATCCTACGATTGCGTTGATGGGCAATAAGGCCTTTAACTATGCCTCTCCTGAGATCCAAGCCTTATTTGGCGAAGGGGCTTTTGTACTTGCTCCACAGACCCCTACTTTTTGGATGAATGCAGGGGAGACCATGACCAGGGGACAAGTGAATGATATTTACAATGCGGCTGTATTTGCTTTGATTGAAGATTTTGTCGCCAAAAATCCTCAAGTAGATGCAAGTCGCATTTACGTAGGTGGCTGCTCCAATGGGGGGTACATGTCCTTGAAATTGATTTTGGAGCATCCGAGCTACTTTGCGGCTGGGTACATCTCTGCATTGGCCTACAACAATGAGTTTATCAGCGATGCCCAGGTGCAGTTGCTCAAGCAAACACCCATTTGGTTTGTGCATGCCAAGGACGACATGACCACCAAGGCCGATGAAACGGTACTTCCGCTGTACGATCGCATGAAAAAGGCAGGTGCGAAAAACGTGTTTTTATCGCTTTACGATAACGTGACCGACGTGAC
>CAYNIK010000379.1:0-1780 GCA_964397145.1 uncultured Limnohabitans sp. | reverse complement strand
ACGCTTTTCTTCATAGTGCTGGGTTGAGCCGCTCCGAAAGGAGCGGTTCTTTTTTTGTCTTTGCTTAAGTTTTCCCTCGGTGTGATTCTCCCTATCTTTGAAAAAAATAACCTCCCATGATCTTAGTTGGTAACGTAGTCCTGTCTGATGACATCAAAGAAAACTTTTTTGTATGCGACTTAGAAGCCTGTAAAGGAGCTTGTTGCGTTGAAGGAGATGCGGGTGCACCCTTAGAAGATGAAGAGACAAAAATTTTAGAGGAGATCTACCCCCTTGTCAAAGACTACATTACTGAAGAGGGGAGAAAAGTGATTGAGGCCCAAGGTACTTGGGTAATTGACAAAGATGGGGATAAGGGTACGCCAACACTTGGAGATAATCGGGAGTGTGCCTATGCGTTGTATGACGAGCGAGGGATTTTAAAATGTGGAATCGAACAAGCGTATTTGGATGGAAAAATTTCCTGGAAAAAGCCCATTTCCTGTCACCTATACCCCATACGGGTAACCAAATACGATCAATACGATGCCTTGAACTACGATCGATGGCACATCTGTGATCCTGCATGCCAGCTTGGTAAAAGTTTACAAGTTCCCTTGTATGCTTTTCTAAAAGATGCCCTTATACGCAAGTATGGTGAAGCGTGGTATGCAGAATTGGTGGAAGATATTGAAGGCACTAAGTAAGTGTGAGTCTTACTTTTCAGCTACAATGTTTAGTTTTTCAACTGCCAATTCGGCAATTTTTTGATACCCCAAATCCGAAGGATGGATACGATCTGCTGAGAAAAATTCAGGTTGGAGATCCATTGGAATCCCATGATAAATCACGTTTGGATGGTTATGAGCTATTTTTTCAAGTTCAGATTGTAAATAACTCCGTTGTACTTGAAGAAAAGCTTTCATCCTCTTTGAAAAGGCAGGGAATAGATGAACGGGTGGGATAGCAGCTAAGTAAATCCATTCGGAGGATGTGGCTAGCTGAATTTGATGAATCAAGGTCTCCACCTCCTTTTTGAATGCATCTGGACTGGTCAAAAGGAAACAATCATTTGCGCCCAAAAAAAGGATGACCCCCTTGAATTTTCGTGTTTGCTCTTGGCGATGTTGGTAAAACAGTGAAAGTGCTTCTTTGACGCGTAATCCTTTTTTACCGATGGTTTCAATTTGATAGGATTCCCCTAGGAGGCGGTGAAAGTTTCCGGCCAAGGTATGTGCTGGCGAACTAGCGCCAACACCCGCAACTGTAGATTCTCCGAGTAGTAAAATGTGATTCTCCCCATGGCCTAGTGTTAGTAGTGAGGACTGGGAAGGAAGGCTTGGGCTAGATTTTCGAATCTGTTTGGCTTGATAAACCAGAAAAGGAACCCAAGGATAAAGGCGAAGTTGAAAAAACCAGTAGGGAGTCATTTAGCCCCCAACCTTTTTTGCGCCATATCCTGCCTGGGTCAATACCTGCACCACTTTATCTCGATGGTCTCCTTGGATCAATATTTCTCCATCTTTGGTAGATCAACCCACCCCACATTTGTTTTTGAGGAGTTTGCCCAATTCTTTCAAATCTTCTTCCGTGCCTACAAATCCTTCGATAAGGGTAACCTGCTTTCCCGCTCGGGCTTTTTTATCCAGTAGCACGCGTAATTTTTGCTGAACAGGAGGAAGGGTATCCTGTGATTCTTCCTCTCCAAATTGGTAATCGAAGGAATCAGCCGTAGAAAAAACAATACCGTCTCTTTTTTTCCAATCGTTATTTTTCTTACTCATGAAATTTGAAAGATGTC
>CAYNIK010000378.1:0-1786 GCA_964397145.1 uncultured Limnohabitans sp. | reverse complement strand
ATCAATCAAGATGGGTTCCTTGACCTCGTTCAGGTCGGAAATGATTACGGCAATGAGGTATTCATTGGAAGGCTAGATGCTTCTGTAGGCTGGGTATTTCTTGGTGATGGCAAAGGAGGTTTCACCTCCATTCCTGCAAGAGAAAGTGGTTTCATTGTTCCTGGTGATGCCAAGGCCTTGGTCAAACTTGCACGAAAGGGAGGGGAAGCCTTGTATATCGCATCGCAAAACAGGTCCAAACTTTTGGTATTTGCGGCTAAGTTTCAAGAGGGGACTGGTCTCTTGCAGGTTCCAGCTGATGCGATGGCGCTGGAGTTGGTGCTAAGTAACGGCAAAAAGCAACGGATAGATACGAGTTATGGTGCAGGCTTTGGTTCGCAATCCACTCGTACCCTTCACCTCCCGAAAGGGGTAAAATCAGTCACAAAAATCAACTACCGAGGGGAGGCAAGTGTGCTCCCTTTACCCAAGTAATTAACGGTACAATTCGCCCGGTTTAGCCTGGCAAATGTCTCCAATCAGGTCTGAAATCTTGTCAGTCACATCTTCAAAATAGCGTCTTCCTTTTTCAGGAGACGCTTTTTTTGGATTCCCGATGCCTGTATCCTCGGATACCTCAGACCATTTGCGCTCGGCCCAGGCCCATTTTTCGCGAATGCCGCGAATCACTGATTTTTTCTCCGCGCCATCACCTGCCTCGGATAAGGGAGATACCAAATCTGGATGAAGGAATTGAATCAAGGAAGTTTCCATTTCGTCTGCATGGTCTCCCCCTTCCTCAAAATAGACGGACTTATCGAGTGCCTGAAACCAGTTGCAGGTGAATAAAAGCATGTTCGGATATTTCAATCCCAATTCACGTAGCATGGGTTGGAAGTTATTTCCTCCATGGCTGTTCAAAATCAATAACTTTTTAAGGCCCTGTCGCTGAAACACCTCAATCAAATCCTGAATAATCAACAGTTGCGTACTCGGATTGAGGTTGAGGTCCAAGTAAATGTCCGACTGCCCCGTATTCACGCCGAAAGGGACAGTAGGAAGGACGACTACCTTATTTCCTTTTTCCCAGGCCTTCCTAGCACCTTCTGCAGCAATGGCATCTGCTTCATAGACATCTGTGCCGTAGGGAAGGTGGTAATTGTGCGCCTCGGTGGCTCCCCAAGGCAATACAGCAAGCTCGTAGCGAAAAGTTTGGAGTGATTTCCAGCTGGCTTCTTTTAGGATGTAGGGTCTCATGGATTTCTTGGGAGATTTGATAAAAGGAAGGGGTAAATTGGAGCAAAATTGATAATTTGTCTTCCAGATTCTAAAGTACAATCCATGTCGCAAAGAAGAAAGTTTATCAAGCAATCCTTGTTGGGCTCGGCCCTATTGATACCTGGGTTATCTACCCTAGAGGCACAAGCAGCTCCTGCCAAAAAAACTTCAGGAACTAAACCGATTATTCTTTCAACTTGGAACCATGGAATTCCTGCCAATGCGGATGCCTGGGCCAAATTGAAAGAAACGGGTAGTCTCTTGGATGCGGTAGAAGCTGGGGTACGAAATACGGAATTGGATCTAGAAAACCTATCCGTAGGCCTTCAAGGCTTACCTGATCGGGAAGGAATTACTACGCTAGATGCTTCCATTATGTTGGGTGACGGATCTTGTGGGTCTGTCGCTTTTGTCCGACAGGTCAAGCATCCCATTTCACTTGCTAGAGCGGTGATGGAGAAAACCCCTCACGTAATGCTTGCGGGTGAGGGAGCACGTCAGTTTGCCATTGCACAAGGCTTCCCGATGG
>CAYNIK010000377.1:0-1788 GCA_964397145.1 uncultured Limnohabitans sp. | reverse complement strand
CTCAACCGTATTTTTAGAGCGAAGGGATGGATTCAAGTGAAAAATGAACTGGGTCGAGAAACCCTCGATGCCGGTACCTCGACCGTTTTTGCGGTAGCCGATCATCAGGTAGCCCATGTGCATGTGCAGGATCAGGCCCTTCTTGCTGAAGTGAAAGCCCTCCTCGAAGCGCTTCCAGGGGTGGAAAAGGTGCTGGATGCCCAAGGGAAAAAAGAGGCGCATTTGGATCATGCCCGTTCAGGGGATTTGGTGGTCGTAGCGGATGCCGATTCCTGGTTTACCTACTACTTCTGGCTCGATGATGCCAAAGCTCCTGACTATGCCCGTTGTGTGGATATCCATCGGAAGCCAGGTTACGATCCTGTGGAACTGATGATGGATCCTGCCATTCCCATTCCCATGCTGAAGGTGGGCACCAAACTTTTGAAAAAGAAATTAGGCTTTCGTTACTTGATGGATGTGATTCCCTTGGATGCTACCTTGGTCAAGGGAGCCCATGGGCGTGTCCCGGAATCAGACTTGGACAAACCCCTATTGGTCTGTGAGGCGTCACTTTCTAATGCCGATCGCATTGCGCCCACCACTGTATTCGACTTGATTGTGAAGGCAGTTTTAGGAAAAAGGGACTAAAGAAAGAGGGTTTTATCCGGTTTTCTCCATCAAAAATACCCCCATCTCCCGTTGCTCATAGACCAGGACTGTCTTGGGGGCTTCAAGAAATCGGAATCCTACACGTTCCAGTTCCTGCAGTCCTTCAGGCAGCAATACATAGCGCTCAGACCCGTCCGGTAAGGCGTATCTGCCCTCGCCTAGGTGCTCACTTTCTTCCAAGATGTTGCCAAGGCCGGTACACATCCGCATCCAGAAAACTCCTCCGGGCTTCAGTACCCGATGGATTTCGGTGATCATCTTCCAAAAATGGGCATGTCCCTCGGCAAAATGGAGGACAGCCGAACTGATGACTGCATCAAAGGCAGCGGCATGGAAAGGAATTGCTACTCCATCGCCTACTTGAAAGCGGTGGATGTCTGTCTCGGGGTTTATGGATTTGGCCAGGTAGCGGCAATACTGGATAGCGACCTCATTTGGATCGATGCCAAAAATCGGGTAGTTTTTCTGCAGGAAATACACGGCATTTCGGCCCTCCCCACAGCCCACATCCAAGATTTTCATCTCCTTGGTAAATCGTCCTTTGAGAAGTTGATCCAAAAGGTAGTTATCCACATTGCCTAGGAGGCGGTTGAGTTCCTCAATTTCCATTTTCCATTCGGTCTAAGGCGGCAGCGGCCTTGATTCGGCCTACTTCAATTAATTCAGCGGCACGGTGAAATTCCAGGGTTCCGCATTGCTTTCTTGCAATTTTGATTTGGGCATCCACTGGATAGTTTTCCAAAAGCAATTGGCAATAGCGGTCCTGCAGCAAATCAAAAGATCGGGTGACGAGTTCCAGCGCCGAATAGCTGCGTTGGTTTTCTTTCTGTTTTTCTTCCGGAAAATAGGTTTTCATTTTGCCTTGGTACTCCTTCACCCAGCTCGGTAGGGCAAGTCCTTGGGACTTTTTGGAGGACTTGCTTGGTGGATCGAGGAAATGTTCTTCCAGCCCATTTGTATCTACCACCACTACTTTATGGGCGTGTGGATCGGAAATTAGGGAGATGGGCACGGGGTTTAATACCCCACCATCGATAAAATGCTGCTTCTCTGCCTTAGCTGGGATAAAAACGGAAGGAATGCTACCCGAGGCACGGATGGCTTTGTACAGACTTCCTTGGGTAAATACATGCTCCT
>CAYNIK010000376.1:0-1793 GCA_964397145.1 uncultured Limnohabitans sp. | reverse complement strand
GCATTGGAGGTGGTTTTTTTCCAGAATACCCCAAAGAAGAAGATTGCAAATACCCCTGGGCTAATGAAACCGGTGTATTCTTGAATAAACTGAAAGGCCTGATCCAATTGACCAAGGGCTGGAGCCACGAGTGCGGCAATGATAAAAGCGACTACGGCGGTGATGCGTCCTACACGCACTTTACTTGCTTCAGAACTATCCTTTCCAAAATACTTGGCGTAAATGTCCATTGTGAAAATGGTAGAAGTACTGTTGGCCATAGAAGCTAGGGAAGATACAATCGCTGCAGTCAATGCGGCAAAGGCAAGTCCTTTTAATCCCGTAGGCAAAATTTGAAGTAAGGAAGGATAGGCACGATCGGATTTGAGCAAGCCAGTTACTGGATCTTTCATCGATTCAATAAATCCTAGATCGGTTCCTTTATTCACAATCACTAGCGCAGCAATTCCCGGAATCACTACAATTAATGGCATCAAAAGCTTCAAGAATCCAGCAAAAATCATCCCCTTCTGTGCCTCATCCAAATTCTTAGCAGCAAGTGCACGTTGGGTGATGTATTGGTTGAATCCCCAATAGCTCAAGTTGGTGATCCACATTCCGCCAATCAAAACGGATAAGCCGGGTAAGTCCAAATAGGCATCTCGAGTACCTCCTTTTCCATCAGCAACCATCATTTCACCTTTGGAAAGGATCATTGAAAAATGTCCTGGAACTTCATTTCTGAGGATGGTCAATCCTTCCCAAGCATTCCCATTCCCGACCATACCTAAGGCAATGTAGGTAGTAGCGAGTCCACCCCCAATCAAAAACACGACTTGAATTACATCTGTCCAAGCAACTGCCTTAAGTCCCCCATAAATGGAATAAAGCATGGCAAAAAGGGCCAAACCAATGATGCTGTAGGTCATTGGGATACCAAGAATGGTATTCAAACTTAATGCTCCCAAATACAAGACTGAGGTCAGGTTGACAAAAACATATAAGAGTAGCCAGAACACCGCCATGGTCGTACGAACTCGCGCATCGTAACGATCAAAAAGAAAGCCTGGCATGGTGTAGATGCCTTTTTTCAGGTAAACCGGCAAAAAGAAAATCGCCACAACCAAAAGCGTGGCTGCAGCCATCCATTCGTAGGTAGCAATCGCTAGCCCGAGTGCGAAACCAGAACCAGACATGCCAATAAACTGCTCCGCAGAGATATTGGATGCAATAAGAGAGGCTCCTACAGCCCACCAAGGAAGCGCCTTGCTGGCAAGGAAATAGTCATTCGAATCTTTGACGTGGCCTTTCTTTTCACGGGATACAAAGAACCCCATGCCCATAATGAGAAATGCATAGCCAAGAAAAACAAGTAAATCGAGCGGTTGTAAAAGCATAAGAAAAGGGTAAAATAGGTTGAATTGGGTTAACTAGATGTTTTAAACTACCAAAAGAATAAATCTAATGGCTAAATATAAGCGATTGCATCAAAGGTGTACACACGGTGTGCTCCATTTCTGGGAAAATCTTTCTTGGATCTTCTAGAATCGTCAAAAAATCAAGTACCATGAAACAGTTTTCTTGGATGTTCCTAAACTGTCCTTCTTTGGGAATACAGCATCCAAAAACAAGTACTAAAAATTAAGTGTATCGCATCCGTTCAATAAACTGTTCGAATTCGTTCATAATTAAGTTCTGCTTCTTAAATCTCCTGAAATTACAAGGGACAAACCCCTTAAATTGAGGGACAAATAGAGATTTATTAAAACAGAAGCAGTAGATTTGATTCTATTTTGGACTTAGCATCATTTTTG
>CAYNIK010000375.1:0-1795 GCA_964397145.1 uncultured Limnohabitans sp. | reverse complement strand
CCCTCTCCAGCGAAGGTGCTGAAGTCATTGATTGCACAGGCATGTTTATCTACCCAGGTATCATCGACGGGGGCACCCGTTTGGGATTGGTGGAGGTAAGTTCTGTTCCTGAAACAGTGGACTACTCCGATGTGGGAAATGTAACGCCCAACATGCAAGCCTTGACCACCGTGAATCCCAATTCAGAAGCCATCGGGGTTACCCGCGTTTCTGGAGTCACTACGGTATTGACTGTTCCAACAGGGGGATTGTTTCCAGGAACTGCTGCCCTAATCAACTTGAATGGCTACACGCCTGACCAAATGTATGGTGGCTTCAAAGCAGTAGCCATGACCTTCCCGAGCTCTGGTCGCCGCGGTCGATTTGACAGAAGATCTGAAGAAGACATCAAGAAAGATGGAGAAAAGGCCATGAAGGAAGCGAATGACATCTGGGATAATGCGAAAAGCTACCTAGAATTGAAAAAGTCTGGAGCAGAACTCACCTATTACCCAGAAATGGAACAACTTTCCAAGGTAATCAGCGGAGAATTATCACTATTGATTGAAGTGAATACCGCTTCAGATATCTTGAATGCCATTAAGTGGGTGGAAGGAAAGAATATCAAGGTCATCTTTACAGGAGTCGCTGAAGGCTGGCGCGTTGCCGAGCAAATTGCCAAAGCTAAAATTCCTGTGGTTACAGGACCAGTTCAAGAATTACCTACACGCGGCTCGGACCGCTACGACACCCCTTACGCCAATGCAGGGATGCTTGCAAAAGCTGGAGTGAAAGTAGCACTACGTACGGATGAGGAAGAAAATGTGAGAAATCTGCCATTCCACGCAGCATTTGCAGCGGCTTATGGTCTTGGAAAAGAGGAAGCTTTGAAGGCGGTCACCATCAATCCTGCTGAAATATTCGGAGTTGCAGACCAATACGGATCGGTAGAAGCAGGCAAGCGTGCCAACCTCATTGTTTCTACAGGCGATCCCTTTGAAACTAGATCACAGATTATGCACGTGTTTATTGACGGATACCGAATCCCAATGTCTAACCGACACATCCGACTTTACCAAGAGTTTTTGGAAAGGTCTCCCGGAATAAAAACCAATTAAAACTACAGGCCATGGAAAAAAACCATGGCCTTTTTTATTTCATTGGGGAAAATTCTAACTTGAAAGTTCCCCAAAATTTATCTGAGGAATTACCCCTACCCTATGAAACTAAAACTACTTTACCTCGCTGTTGCTTCGCTTTTTTCACTAAGTGTGCAAGCCCAGCAAGATGGATTTTTCACATCCAAACTTGCAAGCCAAAAGAAATTTGAGGCAGACTATCTTAAAGCCGTCAATTCAGACCGCTTCAAAGTACACCTTACTGAGTTGACCAAAAACCCACACATCGCCGGTACGCCGGAAAATGAACTGGTAAAAGACTACATGGTTCAAATCATGTCTCAAGCAGGCATGGATGTAAAGGTATGGCCCTACGATGTGTATTTGCCCAATCATCCTGGCAAATCTGAACTACAAATCATTAGCCCCGTACAATTGACCCTTTCCCAAAAAGAAGGGGAACTTGCAGAAGATCCTTTCTCCACAGATCCCCGGCTACACCTAGGCTTCAATGCCTTCTCAGGTAGCGGAGATGTCACAGCAGAAGTGGTCTACGTCAACTACGGTACCCGAGAAGATTTCATGAAACTCGTAGAAATGGGCGTTCCGCTGAAAGGAAAAGTTGCCATCGCTCGTTATGGAGGCAACTTCCGTGGCTACAAGGCCAAATTTGCTGAGCAGCAAGGCATGGTAGGCTT
>CAYNIK010000374.1:0-1797 GCA_964397145.1 uncultured Limnohabitans sp. | reverse complement strand
GGTTAGACTTGTTGCTAAATCGAGTAAACAAAGGGATACTGAAATTTAGCGTACCAGACTGGGAAAAGTTATTTTCCACCTGGGTGTTGAACGGGATGATTTCCCTGGAGCCTGGAAGAAATGCTTGATCTACGTAGTTGGAGAATGCTGAAAGTCCGGCATCCAAGGATGGATAAAATCCTCCTTTGGCGATTTTCACCCCGTATTCAGCACTCCTGACATTTGCTTCAGCGGCTTTGATTTGGGGCATTAGCGTAACCGATACCTCAAATATTTCTGCAGGGCTTCCAGTAGTTAAGGCCTCCTTAGAAACTTCATATTCTGGTTCAATCACATCAAAGTTTTCGGTAAATGGAATTTGTAGTGCCTGAGCTAAGGCAAGCTTTGCTAATCGAAGTCCATTTTTCGCATTGATGACATTCAATTGGTTGGTGGCATTCTGAGATTGCAAATCCAACAAATCCGAATAGGGTAGGGAACCTGCATCCACTAACTGTTGGGTGCGTCCCAATTGCTCCGTGGTGGTTTTCAATTGATTTTCAGCAATTTTTACCTGCTCCCGGTTAAATACCACATCAATGAACAAGTTGATCACATTGAGTGTAATGTCATTACGGGTAGCTTCCAAGGTGTATTGACCGGCTTCCAAATCGCTTTTGGCTTGACCAATGCTGTTGTTGATGCGCATTCCTTGAAAAATTGGAGCACCTGTGTTTCCAAATAGGTTGACGTTTCCGATCCTTCTGGTTTCGAACAAGTTGGTAACCGGGTTGATGGATCTACCCCAGCGGTATCCTGAACTTGCGCCTGCAGTAAGGCTGGGTAGCCTTCTACCTTGGCTTTCGAGGAGGTTGGCTTCGGTGATGAGCTGGTTGAGCTCAGACCGCTTCAAGGTGAGGTTGTTTTCAATGGCAATCGCCACACAGGTGTTCAAATCCAAAGGTCCAGTTGGAGCCTCCGTTTGCGCACTTACCTGTTGGAGAAACAGAAGCCCAAAGAAAAACAAGGCAAAAAGTTTTTTCATCTGTGGTTGGTGTTGGTTTTGTTTAGTTAAAGATCGATATCTGGAATGTAAATCAGTTCCTTGATCCAGGGCAAGGAAAGAAGATATTGCCGCGTAATTTGTTGAATACCGGAATCCATTTCAATCACATGACAGGCCAAGTCGTGTTTCCCTTTTCTGGACACAGACATGGTGGCGATGTTCACTTTTTCTTGCGCGATGACACTTGAAATAAAGGCAATTGCTCCTGCGGTATCGTCAGCTTTGATAATTAAGGTGTGATTTTGAGCTGAAAAATTAGCCACAAATCCATCCACCTCGGAAATGTTAATCACCCCTCCACCTAAGCTTTCTCCTATGATTTCTACCTGTCGCTCTCCCTTTTTTAACTGGAGTTTGATGGTGTTTGGATGGTGGATTGAAGAATTTCCGATGGATTTGAAACTGTAGATCAATCCTTTGTCTTTTGATATCTCCAAGGCATCTTTTAGCCTAATGTCATCCGTTTTGAAGTCCATCAGCCCGCCAATAATGGCTCGATCGCTTCCATGTCCTTCATAGGTTTTGGCGAAGGAATTGTAGAATGTGATGTTTGCTTCTTCAGGAATTCCTCCTAAAACACGAATGGCTGCTCGAGCAATTCGAACAACTCCAGCGGTATGGGATGATGAGGGTCCAATCATGATGGGCCCAATCATATCAAAAACACTGCTTTTGTTTGCCATAGGTCGTAAAGCTCCAAAAATGATGCTAAGTCCAAAATAGAATCAAATCTACTGCTTCTGTTTTAATAA
>CAYNIK010000373.1:0-1798 GCA_964397145.1 uncultured Limnohabitans sp. | reverse complement strand
ACGCCTCAATCGCATTGAAAAGTACTTGTCCAAAATTTTTGCAGGAAAAGGGATGCTGGATTGATCTCAAAACCCAACCTAATTTTTAAGCTTTACCTCTACTACAAAACGTCGGTACCGTGTCATGGGATGCTGACCCTTATCCTTCACCTCGGCCACTACATGAAGCTGACCGGTGGAAGTTGGATCTAGCTGGAGTTCTACCCGATTGTCTGTCTGAACCATTACTGGCTGTACGGGATAAGTCCCCACCTCAGGATAGATCCAAAACCGGGTAGCGAGTTCATCTCCATCGGGATCATGGGCCTTCACCTCAAGCACTAGTCGATCTCCTGCGGCTACCATTCTATGAGTATCTCCGATCGCCTCCACCACAGGGGGATGATTTGCATTGGCATAATCCAGTACACACCAATCTGCCCTTGCGGCGAAATCCTCCTGAAGCGCTTCAATCCATCGAATTTGTGGATAGGTGGCATCCATTTTTTGGGTATACGGGTTATAATCCAAAACCTTAGCTCCATCTTCCCATCGGTTGGGCTGCTCTTCGGATTGCACCAGACGCCCACCCCATCCACCCCACTGCGGATGCTCGAGGTTGTCCATTCCCACATCTATCAAGTGCAAGTAGGCAGGTGAATCCCCCTCTGAGATAAAATCATAGATACCAAATGTTCCCCATTGCGCATTCTCCAATTTGCTGGGATCTCCATGGATGTGTTCCTCATCCCCAACCTGCACCTGTCCATCCCCATAGCTGTAGTATTGACTGAGCAAAGGACCGTGGTTACGAATGATTTCTTCCCCCATAAATTTTCCTTCCAAGAGATACTGTTGGCCAGGAGGAACCGCCCGTTTCCAGGGATAAGCCAAACACCAAAACTGATTGGAATTGTAGTACACCTTTAGATCGGGCCAATGCGGAGCAATGTACTTGCGGTAAGTAGCATCTTGATCCAAAATGGCATAGAGAATGGCTTTTTGTGTGACTTTATTGTAAATCGGCTCCCATTCTGGTGTACCCTTGTATTGATCTTCAATGGACTTCAGTGCGCGTGCGATCGTGTTGGTTCCTCCCCAGACCTGCAGGTAAAGCGGCTCCAGGTTATCATCCAGTAGCTTCTCTTTGATAAAATTTGACCCCTCGGTGTCTGCACGCATGTCTCCCTCAAAATCAATGTTCCCTACGCGTACTACTGACCTGAGGTAAGCCGCTGTCGGAAACCCAGCAGCATGTTGAGACAAGTTGGAATAAACTTGTTCGTAGGCATCCAGAAGCGGATTCATCCAGGATACCCCTGGCCACCGCAAGGAGGTCTTTGCACCATACCTATTACGTGTCATCTCCATTTCAGAAGTAAAAAGGGTCCCATTCCCATCTCCCTTGTAGTGCCACATGCTGGAGGAATAAATCAAACCCTCAATCCGAAACTCATTGGCATAAAGCAACATGCGGATAAAAGAATCCACATCATCGATTTCTCCGTCCGTAGTAACAATTGTTCTCGGAACTCCCCCCTGACCTGCTGTTTGGCTCATGGCAGTACCCCTAGTGCCAAGGAAAATGAGGAGACAAAAAAATAGTCCAAGGAAAGGTGATTTTGGGAAAGCATTCATAGGTGCAGAATTGAGATAGTCAAACTAGGAAATAATCAGGAGAATTACCTCACGCTCCCTGATTTCTAAGAATCGCCTTTGTCCTAGAGTCTTTCTTTTTTCCTAGTCAAACTATCTCCCAAAGTTCCCTGCCCATTGTAATCTTAGCAATTACCTCCGTTCTTTGTAAAAGCAAGCTATT
>CAYNIK010000372.1:0-1804 GCA_964397145.1 uncultured Limnohabitans sp. | reverse complement strand
AAAAGCGGCAGATGTTCAAAAGACGTTGAAAACCATGATTGACAATGGATTGAGTGAAAAGGCAGCTTTGGCAGCTTTAACCACAAACCCAGCAGCTATCCTAGGAATCAGCAGCATGGCAGGAACACTTGAAAAAGGAAAGCTTGCCAACTTGGTACTCACTACAGACACCCTTTTCAAAGAAGAAACCCAAATCAAACATGTCATCGCGGATGGTTATGTTTTTGATTACGAAATCAAAAAGAAATCAGTTAAAGCTGAAGCAACCCCTTCAAAACCTGAAGCAGCTCCCAATGCAGTTCAAGTAGAAGGGGTTTGGGAATACACCTCTGAAACACCAGCTGGAAGTTCTGGAGGAGAAATTACCTTGAAGCGTGAAAATGGAGTTTTGGCAGGAAGCATTACTTACGACGATCCGTCTGGATCTGGTAAGGCCACTGCACCAATCAAGAATGCCAGCCTCACTGGAAAAACCCTCAGTTTCGAATTCGATGTAGCCGCAGGAGGAATGAGCCTAACGGTGACCATTTCAGGGGAAATCAATGGCAAAAACATGGAAGGAGCTTTGTCTGTACCCCAAATGGGTTCTTTCCCCGTAAAAGCAACCCTTTCTTCACCTAGCCAAGCGAACTAACTATGAAAAAGCACATTTACTTACTGGCTGCATTTTTAGGATTGGGTGTGGGGATGTCCCATGCACAGGTCCAAAAAGGCAGTGTATTGATAAAAAATGCGACCGTTCTAACGGTTACCAAAGGCAACCTTGAATCATCGGATGTATTGGTTCAGAATGGAGTGATCACGCAAATAGGAAAGAACCTATCCGCTCCTGCTGGAGTAACCGCGATCGATGCCACAGGCAAGTACCTGATGCCAGGCATCATCGATGCGCATTCACACGTGGGATTGGATGTAGTCAACGAAGCATCTGCTCCAATCACAGCAGAAATCCGCATGAAAGACGTGGTCAACCCTTACGAAATAGGGATATACCGTGCTTTGGCGGGTGGAGTGACTGTTTCCCATGCCATGCACGGCTCTGCCAATGTGGTAGGCGGACAGAATGCTACCCTTAAGCACCGCTGGGGAAGCGAAGATCCAGCAGACATCATCATGCAAGATGCTCCCCGCACCATCAAATTTGCGTTAGGGGAAAATCCAACCCGTGTACACGGTAGAGGCAATGGCATACAGCCTCGTTCTCGAATGGGTGTAGAGGCAGTAATTCGAAATGGATTTAATGAGGCCCTTCAATACAAAAAAGCTTGGGAAAAATACAACCTAGCAAAAACTCAAAAAGGCAACACCCTTACCCCTCCTGCTTACAGCGAACGTCTTCAAACACTTGCTGATATTTTGGATGGTAAAATCATCATCCATTGCCACTCCTACCGTGCGGATGAAATCTACATGTTGATCAATGTGATCAAGGATTTCAATATCAAAAAGGTAGTGTTCCAACATACCAACGAAGGTTTTAAAGTTGCTCCTGAAATCGCAGAATACACGATGGGAGCCTCGGTTTTTGCGGATTGGTGGGCATACAAGATGGAGGTATACTACTCCACTGCCTACAATGCAGCCATCCTTCAAAAAAATGGAGCCATTACTTCAATCAATTCTGACTCGGCCGAATTGATCCGTCACCTGTATCATGAAGCTGCAAAAACCCAGCGTTATGGAGGATTGACTGACGAGGAGGCGCTTGCTATGATTACCATTAACCCCGCCAAGCAATTGGGAATTGAGGATAAAGTAGGTTCGATCGAGGTAGGCAAGCAAGCCGACCTTGTCATCTTCGAAG
>CAYNIK010000371.1:0-1807 GCA_964397145.1 uncultured Limnohabitans sp. | reverse complement strand
CGGATAAATCCCTCCACTTGGGCAATGCCAATTTGATCTTGATGCCTCAACCAATACCCCTCCACGGTTTGCACCACTTCCAGTGGGGAGATGAGTTTGCAATTGAGTGAAAAGCTCAAGCGGGAATGGAAAAGATAGGGGTCCCAGGTAGTGAGTGCGTCCTGGTAGGAGCCAAAGTGGACGAGCAGGTGTTTGCAAAAATGATCTAGAAGCTCGAGACTTTCTTTTCGGGAAGTGGGCCAAACAAAGGCCTCTCGATCTAGTGTGCCTATTGTGCTGACTCCGCAGCGATCCAGTAGGTCCAAGATCGAGCCTACCTGCTTGGGGTGGAGGAGTGGTGGAAGAATCAGGGACTTGTCTTTGAGGGCTTGGCGATTGTCTTGATCGTAATTCCACTGCCCGGTGAGCGGTTGATTACCCTCCATCAAGACCGCGTACTTCCGGCGCATTTCCCGGTAGAAGGACTCCATTAGGAAGGTCTTTTTTCCCTTAAAAAAGTTCGCTAAAAACTCCCGGTCACTCAAGAAATGTTCCGTGTCAAAGGCCTGACAAGGGATGTCCAGCTCTGCACAACAGGCTTTTAGTTGCTGATCCAGTCGGTATTCATCTGGGAGCAGGTATTCAAATCGAGTAAACGCTTCTTTACTGACTAGGGTCTGAATTTGTGCAGGTAGGGATTGTTGGTTTTGAGGATCGTCAAGGGTCAGGTAGATGAACTGGTGTCCCTGCTCTTGGAGTTCCTGTGCAAATTGGCGCATGGACAAGAAAAAGCCAACCACTTTTTGGATGTGGTGGGTGACGTAGTCGGTCTCTTGACGCATTTCTAGCATCAAGTAGGTGACGGTAGGGTTGGGTGTGGCAAACCAGGAGTGCTGGCTATTCAATTGGTCTCCCAACACAAGCCGGAGGGTTTTCGTCATAAAAAAAGGGCTTTAGTATGTAAAGTCCTTTTTGATTGGGAATGTTTTGAGGAAAAGCGTTCAGCCGAGCTGCCTACGGGGATGACTTGGGAGAGGGGGCTACCACTGAATCATCTCCTGATTGCGGAGTAGGTCTTCAAATTGCTCTCGTTTGCGAATCAGGTGGGCCTTACCCTCCCAAACCAGCACTTCAGCAGGGCGGAGTCGGGCATTGTAGTTGGAGGACATCGTAAATCCATAGGCGCCAGCATTTTTGAGAACCAAGAGGTCTCCCTCTTTGACTGTATGGAGTTGGCGTTGTGCGGCCAGGGTATCGGTCTCACAGATGTAGCCCACCACGGTGTAGTACCCAGTGTTTCCTTCTCGATTGCTGAGGTTGTAGATGTCGTGGTAGGCATCGTACATCATGGGGCGGATGAGGTGGTTGAGCCCAGAGTCCACCCCCACAAAATGTAGCGTTGGGGTTTCTTTCACTACCGTTGCCTGGACCACCAAGTAGCCTGCTTCAGAGACGATGTACTTTCCTGGCTCAATCCAAAGCTCAAGTTGCCGCCCATATTTATTACAAAACTCTAGAAAGGCCGCGCTCACAATACGACCGAGTTCGGCAATGTCTGTGGCCGAATCCTCTGGGCTATAAGCCACTTTGAATCCTCCACCAAAGTCGAGGAAGCGCAAGTCAGGAAACTGCATGGCGGCTTCAAATAACACGTTTCCCCCCTTCAAGAACACCTCGGCATCGTAAATGTCTGAGCCCGTGTGCACGTGAAGCCCTGCTACTGAGATTTGGTAGCGCTGCACCAGCTCCAGGATTTGAGGGAGTTGCTCTATTGAAATTCCAAACTTGCTTTCCTTGTGACCCACCGAGATTTTTAAATTTCCTCCAG
>CAYNIK010000370.1:0-1809 GCA_964397145.1 uncultured Limnohabitans sp. | reverse complement strand
TGCCAAGCCTTGCACAAGAAGCCAAGTGGAAGCCCATCTTCAATGGCAAAGACCTCGATGGCTGGAAACCTGTGGCTGGAAAAGCAACTTTTGCCGCAAAGGATGGAACAATTGAAGGTACGGCCGTCTATGGTACCGGGAATACCTTTCTGATTACAGAAGAAATGTATGGGGATTTCATCCTCGAATTAGAACTCAAAATAAGCCATGCCTCTTCCAATAGCGGAATTATGATCCGTGGTCAATACGATGCAACTAAGAACGAGGGCAAGGGTCTGGTCTATGGGTACCAAGTAGAAGCCGATCCTACCCAAAGAGCCTGGTCGGGAGGGATCTACGACGAAGCCCGACGGGGATGGTTTTATCCTTTGGACCTCAATCCCGCTGCCAAATCTGCCTTTAAACTAGGGGAATGGAATCATTACCGCATCGAAGCGATTGGCAACACCCTCAAAACTTGGGTCAATGGCCAAGAGGTAGCCTACTTTGTAGATGCAGTAGATGCCAGAGGATTTATAGGGCTACAGGTGCACAGCATTCAATCCAAGGAAGACGAGGGTAGAAAAACCTATTTTAAAAATATCCGCGTGCAAACGGAAAACCTACAACCCATTCCCTTCAAAAAGCCCGTTTTTGTAGTTAGCACCGTGAAAAACGAGTTGACTCCAGAGGAAATATCCCAAGGTTGGAAATTGCTTTTTGATGGCCAATCGAGCAAAGGCTGGGTAGGCGCCTACAAAGATGCCTTCCCAGAAAAAGGCTGGAGCATCGAGGATGGTGTCCTGAAAATCCAAAAATCAGACGGAAGCGAATCCATGACCTTTGGGGATATCGTCACCACCGAGCAGTACAAAGCATTCGATTTGGCTTTTGATTTCAATCTCAGCGAAGGAGCCAATAGTGGAGTCAAGTACTTTGTCACCCTTTCCGAAGGCAATACAGGCTCTGCCATTGGCCTAGAATACCAAATCCTAGACGATGCCCTCCATCCGGATGCCAAGATGGGAAGAGATGGCAACCGAACCCTCGCCTCCTTGTATGACCTAATCAAAGCCGAAAAGCAAGCCCGATTTGTGCGCAAACCAGGTGAATGGAATCAGGGAAGAATAGTAGTGTATCCAGACAACAAAGTGGAGCATTACCTCAACGGAGTCAAAGTCCTTGAATACCAAAGAGGGTCCCAAGCCTACCGAGACCTGGTTGCCATCAGCAAATATGCGATCTGGAATAAATTTGGAGAAGCCGAACAAGGCCGCATTCTCCTCCAAGACCATGGAGATGCGGTGCAATACAAAAACATCAAAATCAAAGCTCTGAAGTAATTCAGGCGAGCCTATACCACCATGAGCAAATCGAACAGAAGAGAATTCATCAAGAAAAGTACGGTTGCAACCCTTGGAGTAGCCTCCCTAGGTTCATTGGCCTTTTCACCCAAATCCTATGCCCGCATTCTGGGTGCAAACGACCGACTGAATGTGGCTATTGCAGGCTTAGGACGGCGTGTAGGTGCATTTTACGAGCCCATCGGATTGAAGAGCAGCAACGTTAATTTGCTTTACCTCTGCGACGCCATGCAGTCTCAAATGCCAAAGGCAGCCAAAGGATTTGAAAAATGGATTGACTACCAACCCAAGCAAGAGCAAAATATCTTCAAAGTATTGGATGACAAGGAGGTCGATGTACTCATCAATGCCACTCCTGACCACTGGCATGCACCGGGTACCTGGCTCGCCTTAGAGCGAGGAAAGCATGTCTATGTAGAAAAACCCTGTTCCCACAACCCTCGTGAGGGAGAAGTGCTCGTCGCGC
>CAYNIK010000369.1:0-1809 GCA_964397145.1 uncultured Limnohabitans sp. | reverse complement strand
CGAACAAACTCTTCTTCAATGCACTCTTCCACGGGAATGCCATGGATTAAGAGCACCTGCTAAAAATCAAAAAAGCCTCAAAATCAGTGATTTTGAGGCTTTTTTTTTAAACAAGTAAAAGATTAAAGTTTGAATTGAACCGGTAAGGTCATTTTAACGGCCACAGCATTGCCTCCATTTTTGCCTGGAGTCCAAATTCCAGAATTTGAAATAACTCTTACAGCCTCCTCATCGCACCCAGAACCAATGCCGCGAAGCACCTCTACATTCTCCACCTTTCCTTCAGCAGTTACAATAAATGATACTACCACCATTCCTTGCACATTGGCCTCTTTGGCGGCAGAAGGATAGGTTAAGTTTTGAATCATGTAGTTGGTAAGCCCAGTGATTCCCCCTGGAGGAACTGGCATTTCTTCTGCTGGTGATTTTACGGTTTGCTGGTTCTGTGCTTGAACAACATTGGAAAGAGTTAGCCCAGCTCCTAGCAACAGCGAGAAAAAGGCAACGCGGAATAGTGTTTTCATAGTTATGATAGTATCATTTACTCAAAGAATTAAAAATAAAAGGAAAATACAAAATTGATTGAGTTAACGAGTGTTAAGGCTTTTTTTATGAAAATGACAATCAAAATTGGACTGGCCCAATCTGCAAGGTCATTTTTTTTACTATAGGCTTGCCTTCTTTTTTTGAGGGTGTCCAGATACCCGAATTAGAAATCACACGAACGGCCTCCTCATCACAACTTGGACACAAACTTCGAATGACTTTTACATTCTCCACCTTTCCTTCAGCAGACACGACATAAGAGACCAACAAAACACCTTGTACCTTGGCTTCCAATGCAGCTTTACGGATAGTTTGGTTTAAGCTGTTGCTAAAATTATTGAATCCACCTGGAGGTACAGGCATTCCATCTACTGGGGGATTCCCAGTTTCTTGGGCATGAGTAGGAGCATTGAAAGAAAAGACTACCCCAAGCGCAAGCGATAAAAAGGCAATACGAAGTAGGGATTTCATATAAGTGATAAGAATCAGTTATTCAGAGAATGAGAATAAAAATGAAAATACAAAATTGATTGAGTTAACGAGTGTATCCATGGATAAATACACATTAACATTGATATTGAGGCTTTTTGGTTAGGAGATGATTTATAATTTGAAATTCACCGGAAAGTTCATACGGGTAGCCACTGCTTTGCCGTCTTTGATTCCTGGTGACCAGGTACCAGCCCGAGTAATCACACGAACCGCCTCTTCGTCACAGCCATTACCTATGCCTCGGAGCACTTCGACCGCTTCAACCTTACCCTCAGCCGAAACTACAAAGGTCAGTACTACCATACCCTGTGTTCCTGCTTCTCTGGCCGCTGTTGGATACTTTAAGTTTTTGAGTAGGTAATTGGTAAATCCTTTCATTCCTTTTGGTGGAACAGGAAGTTCATCTACCGTATCCATGGCTGTTACTTGCGCCTGAACAGTAGCATCAAATGATAAGGCTATTCCTAGCGCAAGCGATAAAAAGGCAATACGAAGTAGGGATTTCATTTTTACTTTAAGGTTAATTCATCCAAAGAAGAAAATTTACCTACTCTTTTCAAAATGAATTGCCTGAATCTGAGGACTTGCTTACTTTTTCAAAAAGGTAAAATAATTCTGCACCAATTTGATGTGATCGCTCGGTGTACATCCTTTCCTCTAAGGGACTATCGTCAAAGGCTTTTGGGTCTTCGAAGCGAAGCGGAAAACGTTTTTCTGCACCTGGAATAAAGGGACAGTTCTCATCCGCATGATCGCAGGTCATCACTGCGG
>CAYNIK010000368.1:0-1814 GCA_964397145.1 uncultured Limnohabitans sp. | reverse complement strand
ATCTCCCTTCACTCTGCCATCAACGAGACCCGTTCCCGACTGATGCCGATCAATGAGGTCAATCCGCTGGAAGACCTAGCCGAAGCCTTATCCTTTTGGTACAGCCGCACCAAGCGAAAAGTCACCTACGAATACGTAATCTGGGAAGGAATCAACGACGACGAGCGACATGCCAAAGCCCTTGCCAAATTTTGCAAGATCATCCCATCGAAAGTCAACCTGATTCAATACAATCCCATCGATGAAGGGGAATTCAGACAAGCGTCCCAAGAGGCCGTAGACATGTACGTCCGCATACTGGAAGGCCAAGGCATCATCGCCAAGGTACGGAAGTCGAGAGGGCAGGACATCGATGCTGCATGCGGGCAGCTTGCCAATAAAAATGAAGTGGCCCAACTTCAACCCTCGGATCCTAACGCTTGAGGCAACCCTTATTCACCAAAATCGGTATACAACCCATATACCAAATCAATTTTTCAATGAGAGCTATCCAATTCCTACTTTTTTCGCTTAGTCTTCTGATTTTTTCGGTTCCAACCCTAGCCCAAGAAGGGCTTCCTACACAAATTCAAACCTATTTTAAAAATTCTCAAGATGAGTTTCCGGTGGAGAAAGCCTACCTCCACCTCGACAAATTCACCTACACGCTAGGGGATGACCTGTGGTTTTCGGCCTACCTGGTAGCGGGAGGAGCACAGCTACCCAGCCCGATGAGCAAGACCCTCTACGTGGACTTGTTTGATGGAGATGGCCTGAAGGTGGCTCAAAAAGTCGTTTCTTTGGACAAAGGGCGGGGCATGGGGGACTTCAAAATTCCAAATTTTGGAAAAACAGGAACCTACCAGCTCAAGGCCTACACTACCTGGATGCGGAATTTTGGAGAGGCTTATTTTTTCACCCAACAGGTACAGGTAGTAGACGGACTAGGTGGAGCGTTTTTACCTACAATCCGTTTTAGTGAGGTCCGGCTCGAAAATTCGAGAGTCCGCTACCAAGTCACCTTGGAAGCAATCAATGCGTTGGGAGAGCCCTTGAGTGATGCCCAAATCAGTTTGCAAGCCATCGCAGGGGATGAGGAACTACACGCCCAAACCATTCAACTCAATGCACAAGGCAGCGCAGAATTTGGTTTTTCCATTGCGAACTCCCCCCATCCTACGCAGCACCTTGCCCTTTCTTTTGAAGAAAGTCCAGGGTATCTGATCACACACAAGCTCAAACTCCCCTACTCCTTAGAGGCTGCTGACATCCAATTTTTGCCAGAAGGAGGAAATTGGATTCTAGGCAAAAAATCAACGATTGCCGTTCGGGCAGTGTTCCCGGATGGAACTCCTCTCCTACTGCAGGGCAGTATCGAAGGTGAGGAAGGCACCTCCTTTGCCACCAATGCTGCTGGTCTTGGCAAACTTGAATTTACCCCCCAGCGGGAGGATTATGTGGCCTTACTTAAAGACCCTGCATCTGGAATTACAAGACGAATTTCACTTCCCAAAGCATTGCAAAATGGACTCAGCATCCATGTGCAAAACCCAAGCGATGGAACAGTAATCTCTGCCTTAATTCAAGGAGCGGGTGTTTCTGGCAAACTCCTCTTGGTCACCCATACCCGTGGATTGGTCAATTACATGGCAGAAGGAACCCTAGCCAATGGGGTCTGGGGGGTGCGCATTCCCAAGAAAAATCTCCCAAGTGGAATCCATACGATTGCCGTTTTGGATGAGCAAGGCAGACCCTTGTTGGAGCGCATGGTTTTTGTACAGAACAAAGACGAATTAACGCTGGAACTCGACGCATCCTCAGAGCCACTACAACCA
>CAYNIK010000367.1:0-1816 GCA_964397145.1 uncultured Limnohabitans sp. | reverse complement strand
TGGGGTTCTCGCTCGCAAGTTTTCAAATGACAGAGGTTAATTTATCTGGTAAGTCGTTTGTAAGGTTCAGGAAGGTTCAAACGCAATTTCTTCGTTTTCTGAGTTGTTTTCTACTAGTTTTTCTCTTCTTCTTTCGCGAAAGTCTAGGTCAATACCAAGTGAAGGGAAAAATCCTTTCTCAGCAAAATGAACCTCTGGAGTTTGTAAGCGTTTTTTCGAAGGAATTAGGTTTTGGTACTCAGTCTGATAGCCTTGGTCAGTTTGCATTTTCTTTACAAGAAAAAAAACGAATCCTCCTTACTTTTTCCCATTTGGGTTTTCAGTCCATACAAAAATGGGTGGTTCCAGATTCGCTAGAACTACATGTAATCCTTACTCCGCTTGAGACTGGTTTGGAAGAAGTAGTGGTTTCTGGGACCTTGCAAGAACTATCACGTGCAGATAGTCCAATACCGGTAGAGGTATTCAAAAATTCTTTCTTCCGTTCGAACCCAGTTCCTTCCCTGTTTGAATCCTTTCAACAAGTCAATGGGGTACGTACACAAGTAAACTGTGCAATATGCAATACCGGGGACATTCAAATCAATGGTCTTCCAGGTCCATACACCATGGTTTTGCTTGACGGAATGCCCATTATCAGTGGTCTAGCCACTGTCTATGGCCTTTCGGGAATTCCCCAATCCTTAATCGATCGGATCGAAGTAGTCAAGGGTCCAGCTTCCACATTATATGGTTCCGAGGCAGTAGGAGGCCTGATCCATATCATTACCAAAAGACCGGAAAAGGCTCCGCTTTTTTCTTTGGATCTCATGGGTACCTCCTGGCAAGAATTAGCGATGGATGCATCGGTAAAAACTTCTTTTGGTAAGTATGGCCAATCCTTGACTGGGGTAAATGCCTTTCGGTACAAGCAACCCTTGGACAAGAATGAAGATGGCTTGACGGATTTAGCCTTGCAGGATCGGGTTTCTATTTTTCAAAAGATAGACATTCAGCGAAATGAGGGCAAACTCCTTTCGCTAGCAGGACGCTTGGTGTTGGAAGACCGGTGGGGGGGAGAAATGAACTGGACCCCTCGAGAACGTGGAGGTGATCAAATTTATGGGGAAAGTATCCAAACTCGACGCTGGGAACTCTTTGGAACCTATGATTTACCCTTGATACAAGATTTGAAATTGCAAGTTTCTGCCAATGGCCACCAGCAAGATTCTTATTACGGAACTACATTTTATGGAGCAAATCAAAAAATAGGCTTTGGTCAACTGACTTGGAATAAAAGCACTGGAATCCATCATCTTTTACTTGGGGCCGCTTATCGCCTGACAAGTTACGATGACAGTACACCGGCTACTGCAGATCCAAACAGTCAAGCCAATGCGCCATCCATTACCCATCTTCCAGGTATTTTTATTCAAGATGAACTAAAGCTCAGTTCCAATGCTCAACTTTTACTCGGTTTGAGACATGATTTTAGTAGGGTACATGGTTCAATTTGGTCCCCGCGGATCAATTTCAAATTAAATTCAGAAGATAAGTCCCTGATTTGGAGAACCTCCTTAGGCAATGGCTTCCGTGTGGCAAATGTGTTTACCGAGGATCATGCAGCACTCACTGGGGCTAGGACAGTGGTCTTTACCGAAAGGTTGCGTCCAGAAGAAAGTTGGAATGCTACTAGCAACTTGATGAAGAAGGTGTATACTTCCTCTGGAAACTATTTTGGATTGGATGCTTCCCTTTTTTTTACCCATTTTTCAAATCAAATCATTCCAGATTACGAATCGAATCCTAATGAGATTCGCTACGCAAACTTGGATGG
>CAYNIK010000366.1:0-1825 GCA_964397145.1 uncultured Limnohabitans sp. | reverse complement strand
AATGTCGAATGCTGATTGAAGAATGTTGAATTGTGGAAAACTAGTTTCTAAAGTCAGCAGAGTTTCTTACCTCTCGGCTCTCGCATCTCGCCTCTTGCTTCTAAAATCTACTCCTCTCCTCTCACTCGTACGTACTGAAAGATATCGCCCACGGTACCGCGTTTGATAAATGCTTTTTTAAGGATGGCTTCAGGGATGTAGCCCGCTTTCTCGAGCACATTCATGGATTCTCCATTAAAGTCGTAGACTTGTGCAAAAATGCGCTGGATGTCAAACTTGTCAAAAATGTAGTCCGTGTAAAGCTTCACTGCTTCGGTAGCAATGCCTTTTCCCCAAAAAGGTTCGCCTATCCAAAAGCCCAACTCCATGTTGGATCGAAGTTCGTCTTTTCCCCGTTCTGCACCGATGGCACCAGCCAACCTGCCTTCAAATTCGATGGCAAAATTTTGAGCGGGATTGAATTTTTGATTGTGTTCGATCCAATGCCTCGCATCATGAATGGTGTAGGGATGTGGATAACTATCCCGAAGGTTCATGGCAATTTTTGGATTGTTAGCAATGGGGTACAGTTGATGAAAATGAGATTCATTCCAGGTTACCAATTGAATCTCTCTTTCTCCTTCGATAAGCATGTGGGGTGTGGGTTAACTCGTTCTGCGTGATTTTTCGAATATACGGGCTTCTTGACTTCTTTACAAGATGGCAGGCATCAGTCTATGCCTCCCGCTTGCATTTTTTCTAAATTTTCTGCCATGCGCAGGGCAGAGATAAATTCTTCAATCCGACCATCCATGACCTCGGGAAGATTGTAAACGGTCTTGTTGATCCGGTGATCCGTCACACGGGACTGGGGATAGTTGTAGGTACGGATCTTGTCTGAGCGATCCCCACTACCCACCATGGACTTTCGTTGTGCCCCCACGGCCTCGTTGTGCTTGGCCAACTCGATCTCGTAGAGCCTGGAGCGCAGTACTTTCAGCGCCTTTTCAAAGTTTTTGATTTGAGACTTTTCATCTTGGCAGGTCACCACCAGTCCACTGGGATTGTGTGTCAAGCGCACGGCCGAATAAGTGGTATTGACCGACTGCCCTCCAGGACCTGAGGAGCAATAGGTGTCCTTCCGGATATCGTTCATGTCCAGGTGTACTTCCACCTCGTCCATTTCAGGAAGTACTGCCACGGAGGCAGCAGACGTATGCACGCGGCCTTGGGATTCGGTAGCAGGCACGCGCTGAACACGGTGCACACCCGATTCGTACTTGAGCATGCCGTACACATCTGCTCCGGAGACGGTGGCGATGATTTCTTTGTACCCACCGGCAGAGCCAAAGGTCAAATCCAGAACAGTCAGCTTCCAGCCCTGCATCTCGCAAAAGCGCTCGTACATTCGGAAGAGGTCTCCAGCAAAAATGGCTGCCTCATCCCCTCCAGTTCCCCCTCTGATTTCCAGGATACAGTCCTTGGAATCGTTCGGGTCTTTGGGAGTGAGAAGCTGCTTGAGTTCTTCTTCGAGGGCGACTTTCTTTTCACGCAAGTCATCCAGTTCGGCCTTGGCCATCTCTCGAAACTCTGGATCCTTTTCCTTATCTAGAATTTCCTTGGAGCTGTCGATGTTTTGCAGGACTAAGGAATAGGCATCCGCTACGCTGACGAGTTTTTCCAAGTCTTTGTATTCTTTGGTGAGCTTGGCATAGGAACTCATATCTGCCATGGAGTCAGGCAAAAT
Organism: uncultured Limnohabitans sp.; assembly: GCA_964397145.1. Classification (GTDB taxonomy): domain Bacteria; phylum Bacteroidota; class Bacteroidia; order Cytophagales; family Cyclobacteriaceae; genus Algoriphagus. Next base: position 99 of record CAYNIK010000366.1, on the reverse strand, counting down.
GATGAGTTGTCCTACTTCTTCAAATCTGTCTTTTAAGCTTTGTAATTTCTCGAGCATGGGGAGTAAAAATCCGTACAAAAGTACGGCTATATTCGGGGA
>CAYNIK010000365.1:0-1845 GCA_964397145.1 uncultured Limnohabitans sp. | reverse complement strand
ATTGCCTTTGGAATGGGAATCGATAAACCAGATGTTCGATACGTCATTCATTACGATGTGCCCAAATCTCTTGAAGGCTATTACCAAGAAACAGGAAGAGCAGGAAGAGATGGCCTAGAAGGCCATTGCTTGATGTTTTACCGGTATGAAGACATCATCAAGCTGGACAAGTTCAACAAGGACAAGGCAGTGACCGAACGAGAAAATGCCAAAATTCTCTTGCAAGAAATGTCTGCCTATTCGGAGACAGGGGTCTGCCGTCGAAAATTCATTCTCAACTATTTCGGGGAGATTCTAGAAAAAGACTGCGGCTTCTGTGACAATTGCAAACGAGAGCGGGAAACTTTCGAAGGTGCAAACTATTTGGTCACCGTTCTTGAAGCCGTCAAGCAAACGCAGGAGCGATTTGGTATTGACCACCTTGTCAAAGTGATTATTGGAGAGAAGGATGACTATGTAATTAGTTACCAACACGATAGCCTGCCTGTCTTTGGTAAAGGAAAAGAAGAAAATGACAAGCATTGGACTTCTGTAATTCGCCAAGCAATGATTGCTGCCTTGCTGGAAAAGGATATTGAGAATTATGGACTACTCAAACTTACTCCGAAAGGGGAACGGTATTTAGAAGACCCTTATTTGGTTGAATTGTACCGTGATCAAGATTTTGAAAAATTGGGTCAAAGTGAAGTCGAAGAAGAACAGCTTCAAACCGCGCAGGCCTATGACGAAAAATTATTTGAGCTACTCAAGGCTGAACGAAAGCGCGTAGCCAAATCAAAAGGACTTCCCCCCTACGTGATTTTCCAGGATCCTTCGCTGGAGGAAATGGCGACAGTTTATCCGACAACCAAGGAAGAACTTTCGCAAATCAATGGAGTGGGCATGGGTAAAGTGGCCAAGTTTGGCACTTCTTTTCTCCAAGTCATCCAAAACTATGTCACTGAAAATGAGATTGAAACCGCTACGGAGGTGGTCATCAAAACCTCAGGCACCCGTTCCAAAGTAAAAATCTCAATAATTCAGCAAATCGACCGAAAAACGAGTTTGGAAGAAATTGCTCAAAATCTGAACCTATCTTTGTTGGACTTGCTGCAAGAAATTGAGCAAATCACCTACAGTGGAACCAAATTAAATATAGACTATTACATCCACCGCATCATGGATGATGAACGAGAAGAAATTCTCCTGGATTACTTTATGAATGCGGAAACTGACCATATCAAGGCTGCTTTGGATGAACTTGAGGGAGAAGATTTCACGGAAGAGGAACTTCGTGTATACCGAATCAAGTTTATCTCAGAACATGCCAATTAACCTACAACGAGTCCATGAATATCCTTTTATTGGGTAGCGGCGGAAGAGAGCATGCATTTGCTTGGAAAATCGTACAAAGCCCGAAATGCAGCCAACTTTTTGTTGCTCCTGGAAACCCAGGTACCGCTGAAATTGCTACCAATGTCCCTCTTGGAGTGACTGACTTTGTTGGAATCTATGAATTTATCCAAACCCAATCCATTGATCTAGTAGTCATTGGGCCTGAAGAACCCTTGGTTAAAGGGTTGGTAGATTACTTGCATTCCCAAAAAGGGACAGAGACTTTGCCTATTGTAGGCCCTTCCCAATTGGGAGCCACCCTAGAAGGTAGCAAGGATTTCTCTAAGCAGTTTATGCTGCGCAATGGAGTACCTACGGCTGCTTATGCCACCTTTCATGCCCATCAATTGGAAGAAGGAATCGCCTACCTAGAGCAGCAATCCTTACCTATCGTATTGAAGGCTGATGGCCTTGCAGCTGGCAAAGGGGTTTTGATTTGCGAAAGTTTGGAGGATGCCAAACGCTCCTTGA
>CAYNIK010000364.1:0-1850 GCA_964397145.1 uncultured Limnohabitans sp. | reverse complement strand
CTCAATGCTTTGCCTGGGTTATTTTTTTGCCATGCAGCATAAAATAAATCGACAAACTTCGCATTGGAGGTTTTGGAAGCTTCTTTGGCCTCCGCTACAGCAGCATTGAAGGCGTCGTTTTTAGGATTTCCTGCGATCCCTTTGACGATTTCAACAGGAGAAACCTCTAGGGTCACGTGCATCCCGCCTTGAAGGTCAAGTCCAAGTCCAAGCTCGGTTTCTTTTACTTCTTGGTAGGTATAGCTTGCGCCTAGGAAGTTGTAAACCGGCTGTCTCCAAACCGAATCTAGGTAAGCTCTTTTCTTGGCAAAGTCAATGTTGCCGGATGCGTCTGTAGCATAGGCCGTAGCCTTTTCTTGAACGCCGTTGGATATGAACGTGAATGACAGGTAATACAAGCATAGCGCTGTAATGATCACCGTCAAAAACACGATTGCACCTTTGTTTTGCATTTTGGTAAAATTTAAGGAATTGAATTAATTAAGAGTTGACTCGTTCCAGAAAGGGACGAGGGGATGAATTCAGAAGGAAAGTGAATTTTTAGGGCCCCTGCGGGGAAATAATCCGTTCAAAAAGGATTTCAGTCAGGGAATTGACAAAGGACACCGTTCCGACTTGAGGAAGTGGAAGGGAAAAATCAATTTGGAAAATCTGTGATATCAGGTAAAAAACCGTGTTGGCTACCTGAAGTACAAATGGAATGACTGCATCAACCGCTACATCCAAAAAGCTCTGATCCGACTGTTCGGAGGATTGTTCTGTACGCGTCTGTTCAGTTGCCGAAGGAAAAAATTCTATGCTAGATACAAATAGGCAAAATAGCACGACCAAAGCCCACGAGAATCGTTGCTGGCTGGTACTGTGGTATGTATTCCTATTTTTCATGGGCAACAAATATAGAAAATATTTGAAAATCACCTGCTAAGGCATCTTTTTTTATGCCTAGTGTGCAGATTTTGCACGCAAGTAGGTGCGTAGTACGTCCATGGCCCGGTCAAAGTTGAGGTTGTTTGGGATGATGAGATCCGCCTCGTTTTTGAAGGGTTTGATGTACTTTTCGTAGGTAGGCATCACGTGATTTTCGTAGCGGTACAGCACATCGTCTAGGTCATAGCCACGCTCCACCTTATCCCGAATGATGCGTCGCTTGAGTTTGATGTGGTCTTTGGCGTCGATAAAAATTTTGAGATCCAACAAGGCTGCCAATTCAGGGTAGTACAACACAAAAATTCCTTCCACAACGACCACTGGCGCAGGGGCAAAGGTGAGCATTTTCGGCTTTTTGGTGGCATTGTTGAAGGTGTACTCTTCTCGAATGACCGTGCCTCCACCCTGGATGATGCGGATATCTTGAGCATATTGCTCAAAATCGATGCTGTGGGGAGTGTCGAAGTTGGCGATCCCTTGCTCGTCCACCGGCTGCAGGTGCTTGGGCTTGTAGTAGTTGTCCTGGGAGATCAAACACAGTTCCTCAGGAGAGAAGCTGTGCAGGAGATGTTCCAAAAACAAGGTTTTTCCAGAGGCAGATCCCCCGGTGATTCCGACGATGAAGGGCTTGGTCATGGGGGGCAAATTAACATATTTTTATGCGCATCTCAGAATTTTCCAGCACGTAGAAAATTTAAGAGGGCTTTTACGGCCTTTCCGCGGTGGGAAATTTCATTTTTTTCTTCCAGCGAAAGCATGGCAAAGGTTCGGTCATGCCCTTGGGGTTGGAAGATGGGATCGTAGCCAAAGCCTCCTTCACCATTGGGGGATGTGGTAATCTCTCCTTCGGCGATGCCGTCAAATTGGTACTCCTTTCCATCTAAAATAAGCGCAATGACGGTTCGAAAGCGGGCGGATCTGTC
>CAYNIK010000363.1:0-1855 GCA_964397145.1 uncultured Limnohabitans sp. | reverse complement strand
GGCTTATCGATGTAAAAAATAAAAAAGTACTCACCGAGCAAACGATTGTAGTGGAAGGAGGGACTATCCTTTCGGTAAATGCAGGATACCAAACTCCAAGCAAAGGTGCGACCCTCGTGGACTTGAAAAAGGCGACGGTGATGCCAGGTCTCATGGACATGCACGTACACATTGAACAGCAAACGAGTCCAACACGCTATGTAGATGGATTTAGAGACAATGAAGCGGATGTGGCTTATAAGGCATTGCCTTTTGCCCATGTTACTTTGATGGCTGGATTTACTACAGTTCGCGATATGGGAGGCACGGGTGTGAATATTGCACTTCGGAATGCAATCAATGCCGGCTTGGTAGTAGGTCCTCGCATCTACACTGCTGGAAAATCCATTGCTCCTACAGGAGGACATGCGGACCCCACCAATGGCGTAAAGCGCGACTTGATGGGTGATCCAGGACCTGAGTCTGGCGTGATCAATGGTCCTTACGATGCCCGAAAGGCGGTTCGTCAAGCAGTAAAGTATGGTTCGGATGTGATCAAAGTAACGGCAACCGGTGGTGTCTTGTCTGTAGCTCGTGATGGATCTGCCCCTCAATTTCAGCAGGATGAACTGGATGCAGTGGTGGAAACTGCTAAGGATTTTGGCATGCACGTAGCAGCTCATGCCCATGGAGATGAAGGAATGAAAAGAGCCGTAAAAGCAGGAATACATTCTATCGAACACGGTACTTTGATGAGCGAAGGGACTATGGATGAGATGGTAGCTGCCGGTACATGGCTTGTTCCAACCGTGACTGCAGGGATGTCTGCCGCAGAATATGCTAAAATCCCAGGGTACTACCCGCCTGTAGTTCGCGATAAGGCCATGCGTATTGGTGCGCAAATCCAACAAACTTTTGCGACTGCTTACAAAAAAGGAGTGAAAATTGCCTTTGGAACCGACGCAGGGGTATTTCCGCATGGTGACAACTATCGAGAATTTCTTTACATGACCGAGGTAGGCATGCCCAACCTGGAAGCTATCCAATCGGCTACGCTCAATGCGGCAGTAATGATGGGAATTGAAGATAAATTAGGTACACTGGAGGGTGGAAAATTGGCCGATATTATAGCAGTGAAGGGTAACCCAGACCAAGACATCAAAGCGATGAAAGATGTCATTTTTGTCATGAAGGAAGGTAAAATCTACAAGCAATAAGGCACACAAAAAATCAATATTCCCAACTCAACCAACACGCTATATCTTATGAAAATCCAAGCACTAATCTGCCTCTTGATGCTCTCTGGAGCGGCTATGGCCCAAAATCAAACAGTCGGTAGCGCTCCCACTCTCCCAGCCGGACAGGTGGCAAAATCCAAGCAATCGGTCACTTTGGATGGAAAGGTAATTCCACTTTCCGCGGAGGCAGGTACGCTCCAATTGAAAGACGAAAACAACAAGCCCATTGCGCTGTATGGCTATACAGCCTATTTCAAAGATAACCCAGAAAAAAATCGCCCCATCGTTTTTGCCTACAATGGAGGTCCTGGATCCTCTTCATACTGGCTGCATATGGGCATTATGGGTCCGAAGCGCATTGTGGTGGACGATCCAAATTATACTGCTGCTGCTCCTTACGAACTGACCAATAATGAGTTTTCCATCTTAGACGTAGCTGATGTGGTCATGATGGATCCGGTAGGAACAGGCTTGAGTGTGCCGATAGGCGATTCCAAAGGAGCTGATTTTTGGGGTGTGGATCAGGATATTCGCAGCACCAGTTTGTTTATCATGCAGTTTTTGAAGGAACATGGCCGTCTCAATTCGCCCAAATACATATTGGGGGAGAGTTACGGTACCTTCCGAAATGCAGGGGT
>CAYNIK010000362.1:0-1859 GCA_964397145.1 uncultured Limnohabitans sp. | reverse complement strand
GCATTCGTACCTGTACTCCCTGGTAGTTTTTGAGTTTCTGAATTTTTTGGTAGAGCGGGTACTGCTCGCCCAATTGAGATTGAAGAATTCGTGCTTGTACCTTGTCAGAAAAGTTGAGCATCAATTCTTCGAACCATGGCTTTTTCTCTGGGTAGTATACCACTCGGTAATCTTCTCCAGCTTTGATTTTCGCCGCTGCAATACCAATGGCGGTATCCAAACCTCCCAATACGTCAACTAGTCCACGAGCTTTGGCTTGTGTTCCTGTCCAAACTCTTCCAGAGGCAACTTTGCGTACTGAATCCGGGTGCATGCCTCGACCTTCTGCAACTCGGGAAATAAACGTCTCGTAGCCGTCTTCTACACTGGATTGGATGATGGTGCGTTCTACATCGGTCAAGGGTCTAGCCATATTTCCAAAATCTGAAAATTCCCCTGTGGAGACCACATCCGTCGTCACGCCCAACTTATCGTTGACGAGTTCCTGAACATTAAATAGGATTCCGAAAATACCGATGGAACCTGTGATGGTATTGGGCTGTGCCACAATCGTATCTGCTGGTGCAGCAATGTAATAGCCACCTGAAGCAGCTACTTCACCCATGGATACAATGACTGGCTTTGCCTTCTTGGCTTCAGCCATTTCTCTCCAAATCACCTCCGACGCAAGGATCGATCCTCCTGGTGAATTCACGCGCAAGACGATGGCTTTGATGTTCTCGTCTTTTCGTGCCTTTCGAATTTCCTTGGCAAACTTTTCCGAGCTGATGGCTCCTTCTACATCTCCATCTACAATTTCACCTTCGGCAAGGATTACAGCAATTCGGTTTGGAGAGGTTACGTTTTTGCTTTTCGCGAGACCACCGAGGTCAGTTGCATTGATGGTAGAGATTTGGTCTTCCTCCTTCAATCCCAACTTTCCCTTAAGAATGCTATGCACTTCATCTTCGTATTTTAGTGCGGTGGCAAGCTTGTAGGTCACTGCATCTTTTGGCTTGCGTACCAGCATCTGTTGGTTGATGAGCGTTAGGCTGTCTTTGTTGATTTTTCGTGATTTAGCAATTAATTCAAGGGCATGACCGTTGATGTCATCCAAAAAATATTGTGTTTGTAAGCGATTTTCTGGGCTCATTTTGTCCAAAATGTAGGGTTCCACCGCACTTTTAAATTCACCTACACGGAATACTTCGGGCTTTATCCCAACTTTCTCAAAAAATCCTTTGAGGAAAATCCCTTCAGAAGAGAATCCGTTGAAGTCAATGCCTCCCATTGGATTGAGGTAAATTTCATCAGCAACAGAGGCCAAAAAATACCCTCCTTCTGAATAGGCTTCATCATAAGCGACGATAAATTTACCTGATTCTTTAAAATCCACTAAAGCTTCGCGAAGCTCCAGAAGTCCGGCTTGTCCGGCACCAAAAAGACCTGCATTTAAGTAAATCCCTTTGATGTTCTCATTGACCTTAGCCTCAGCAATTGCTTTTTTGAGGTTGACCAAACCTGCCGTGTTATCTCCTCCAAATGGATCTAGGAAAGATCCAAACTCCAAATCTTCCTCAGCGGTACGTTCAACTAAGGTTCTTCCATTTAGGTCAAGATGAAGAATGGAATTTTTTTCCAAGGTCACTTCGTCTTCAGAAGATGCCGCCACCAGGCCGACTAGGGCAAAAACAATCAAAATCGCAACAATGCTAAATGCGAATAGGCCGACGATAACAGCCAAAACATTACCTAGAAACTTCATAGTAGTTCAATTTAGACTGTAAATTTAGCCTAATTTGGGCCAGCTTTACAAAATAATCCAAACGAGAAATGGAAACAAAGGTTGTCCTTGGAATAGGAGGGAATAAAGGAGATCG
>CAYNIK010000361.1:0-1863 GCA_964397145.1 uncultured Limnohabitans sp. | reverse complement strand
GGGTTCGAATCCCTCAACTCCCACATCAAACCTCGAAGAAATTCGAGGTTTTTTTGTTTTTTACAGGGTTCGGGGGCTCTCCCGCAATCCTACGGGATCAACTCCCACATTAAGCCTCAAAGTAATTTGGGGCTTTTTGTTTTTTAAAAGTTCGAGTTTTCCCGTAATCCTACGGGATCAACTCCTACAGTATTTTTCGAAGAAATTCAGAAAAACTCAATACCCATACTTTCCCTTCCAGCGCTTCGAAAGAAAGGTGCGTAATTCTTGCTCCCGGGCGTTGTCGCCGGGTTGGTAGAGGGTGGTGCCTTGGATGGCTTCGGGAAGAAACTCTTGATTCACAAAGTTGCCCGGCCCATCGTGGGAGTATTGGTAGGCTTTGCCGTAGTTCAACTCTTTCATCAATTGCGTAGGGGCATTCCGAAGGGCTAGGGGCACAGGGAGGTCTCCCGTCTGCTTCACCAAGGCCTGGGCCTGGTTGATGGCCAAGTAAGCCGCATTGCTCTTGGGCGAACTCGCCAAGTAGGTGACGCACTGGGACAAGATAATGCGGGATTCTGGGTAGCCGATTAGTTTGACCGCATCAAAGCAGTTGGTGGCCAACAGCAAGGCATTCGGATTGGCGTTTCCGATATCCTCCGAAGCAAGGATAACGAGTCTACGCGCAATAAAGGTTAATTCTTCGCCTCCCTCGATCATCCGTGCCAACCAGTACACAGCCGCATTCGGATCGGATCCACGGATGGATTTGATAAAGGCGGAAACGATGTCGTAATGCTGCTCTCCGGACTTATCATACAGCGCTACCTTTTGTTGGGCCACCTGCATGACGCGCTCGTCGGTGAGGGTGCAGGGATTTTCGGGCAAGCTTTCGATAACGATCTCCAGCAAGTTGAGCAGTTTACGTCCATCCCCACCAGATATTCGGAGCAGGGCATCCGTTTCTTGGAGGATTACCTCTCTTTTCTTTAGGTATTCATCCTGGTCCAGCGCTTGCTGAATCATGGCTTCCAAGTCGGCCTTTCCTAAAGGATGCAGGGGAAATACCTGACATCGGGAGAGTAGGGCGGCATTGACCTCAAAAGAAGGGTTTTCCGTAGTAGCCCCGATCAATCGGATGCTGCCTTTTTCCACTGCCCCAAGCAAGGCGTCTTGCTGGGATTTGTTGAAGCGATGGATTTCATCGATAAAAAGTACTGCCCCTTGTTGGAATTTGGCCTTTTCGAGCACCTCTCGGATGTCTTTTACGCCGGCATTGATGGCGCTGAGGGTATAGAAAGGGGCTTTGATTTCATTGGCAATGATGTTGGCAATGGTTGTTTTCCCCACGCCTGGAGGGCCCCAAAGAATCAAGGAAGGCACATTTCCGGATTTGATCGCTTGGTGCAAAAAAGACTGGGGGCTGGATAGGTGGTTTTGGCCGATCAGTTCCTCCAATCGGCTTGGGCGCATGCGTTCGGCTAGTGGGGTGGGGTTCATTTTTTTGAAGCGAGAGTTTAGAGGCAAGAAGCAAGAAGTAGGAAATACGATTTACGAAATACGGTCTTTTTTAATGTCGAACGTATAATGCCGATTGAAGAATGATGAATTTCAACTTCTACTAAGTTCAAGATCCTTTACCTATCCGTCTCCCAAACTCTTCCAGGTGCTCGTCTCCAAAGTCGAGGTGGGTCACAAAGCGAACTAGATCCTTGCCAAACTTGACTCCTTTGATACCCTTGCTATTCAACTCTTGAAGGTAGTCCTCTGGGCTAATTCCCTCCAGTCGGGCAATGACAATGTTGGTGGCTACGGGAAGAACTTCCACGACCTGAGGTGCTTTCAATAGGAACTCACCCAAAGTACGCGCACGCCGGTGGTCTT
>CAYNIK010000360.1:0-1865 GCA_964397145.1 uncultured Limnohabitans sp. | reverse complement strand
AATCGAAAAAATTCCCACAGCCAGGAGAAAAAATAGAAGTTCTCCTCGGTACATGATTACAAAAATTGATTATCCGCATTCCTACTAGTGGAAAAAGGGTTGTGAACGGGTGGATAATCGACCACAGTCCACGGTCCACAGCTCACCTAATTGAACCTCAAGCCTTATTTCCTCTAGTAGCCTGATACGGATAAACCTAACTTAGATATTAAGTTACAACATTTTCTTGGATTAATTCGGGCTATTTAGATAAGATTGATCAAGTGGGAAGTACATTCAATTTTTTACGCTAATGACTACTAAAGTGACGGGGATGTGAGTCGAAGTTCCTATTTTTGACCATTCGATGCACCCTACCCAGACTTATGCTGAATGGCTGGCCTCTTTATCGGCTCAGCTCACCATCTATTCCCAAGAGGAAGCAGAAAACCTTGTTTTTTGGTTATTTGAACACCATTTGGGACTTCGGCGGTCAGAGCTAACACTTACTATTCCAAGCGAAACAAACAGAGAGCACCTTCACGGGGATTTTCAACGACTGTTGACGGGCGAGCCCATTCAATACATCCTCGGTGAAGCGCCATTTTATGGGCGAAATTTTTCCGTATCTCGGGATACGCTTATTCCTCGAAATGAAACCGAGGAACTAGTACATCGCATCTTAAAAGAGAATCCCAAGTCTGGACTTCGGGTTTTGGATTTGGGAACAGGTACCGGATGTATTCCAATTACCTTGGCCCTAGAACTCAAGGATCCGGAAGTACATGCATTGGATGTATCCGGGCAAGTCTTGGAAGTTGCACGCAAAAATGCGGTTCAACTTGGAGCCAATGTGCAGTTTTTTGAAGGGGACTTATTAGGCGCAATCCCAAATCTTCCTTTTTTCGATATCATCGTCTCCAATCCTCCCTACGTGCCGCTTCGGGATCAAGGGGCAATGCAGGCCAATGTCCTGAATTTTGAGCCGCATTTGGCACTTTTTGTGCCTGATGAAGACCCACTGCTCTTTTACCGAGCCATCGGCTTCTGGGGAAAGCAGTTACTCAAGAGGGGGGGTAAACTGTATTTGGAGATCTATGAGCACTTTTCTGAAGAATTGGTACAACTATTGCAGTCCATGGGTTACACCCAAGTAAATGTACATCAAGATCTCAATGGCAAAAACCGAATGGTGACCTGCATTAGACCTTAAAAAAATCAAGAAACAAACATGAAATTTCAAGACTTAGGCTTGTTGGCAGTACGCCTACTGGCCGGCGGCATGATGCTTACCCATGGTATTCCCAAAATCGACCGTCTAGTTGGGGAAGGACCCGTGAAATTTGCAGATCCTTTTGGACTGGGTCCAGAAATCAGTTTAGTGCTAGTTATCTTTGCAGAGGTGGCCTGCTCCATTTTGGTCATGCTTGGCTTTAAAACCCGCTTGGCGACCATCCCGCTCCTAATTACCATGCTTGTGGCGGCCTTTTACATCCATGGCGCTGACCCTTTTGGGGAAAAAGAACTTCCCTTGCTCTTCTTTACCTTGTTTGTATCCCTATTGGTATCTGGCCCAGGAAACTACGCTATAGATCGTTGGATAACCACAAAGAATTGATGATTTAGATGCTACACATAGGACCTTAAAAAAAGAAAAAAGCCTATTTGTAGTTTTATCAAAATGAGCATTTACTAGTTAGGTAACAAAAGTAAGGTGTCTGTATTTCAAGAAATAAAATTTAAAATTTTGGAATCAAATGCTATTATTTCGCTCATTATCAGCCATTTTATTTAGTTTTAAACTAATTTTTCAAAATTCTGAACCTATCTGTAGCAATTCAAAAAATATTGATTTGATTAACTTCATTGTTAATGAATAAAAAAAA
>CAYNIK010000359.1:0-1880 GCA_964397145.1 uncultured Limnohabitans sp. | reverse complement strand
GCATTTTTCACAACCGACGTTACGATGGAGATTTCAAAACGCTCCAAGAAATTGTGACCAAGAACCTGTTGGGTCGTCTGGTTTACCTGGAATCCCATTTTGACCGATTCCGTCCCCAGGTATCTGAAAATTGGCGGGAAAAAGCGGTGCCGGGCAACGGCATCACCTACGACCTGGGCTCCCACCTGATCGATCAGGTAGTACTCCTTTTTGGAAAGCCTACAGCCATTTGGGCAGATATTCGATTTCAGCGTTCGAATGCCCTTTCGGACGACTACTTCGACATTGGATTTGACTATCCCGGCTTCAAAGCCCGCGTGACCGCAGGGGCTATGGTCAATGTACCTACACCCAAATTCATGCTTCTGGGCGAAAAAGGGACCTACCAAAAGTTTCACCTCGACGTGCAGGAACAAGCATTTAAGGAAGGAAAAATCCCAGCTGGAGCCGATTGGGGAGTAGAACCCGATGCGCGCTGGGGGCACATTCACTACGAACAGGAAACCCAAGCCTATCCCACCCTGCGAGGTGACTACCGCGTGTTTTACGAAAACGTGGCTGATGCCATTCTAGGAAAGGCTCCGCTTTTGGTGACCTTGGAACAAGCGATACCCGTGTTGCGGATTATTCAGGCGGCCTTTTTATCGTCCCAAGAAGGACGAAAAATCAGCCAAGAAGAGGGAAAATGGTAGGCAAGCCTTTTTCCATCGAGAAATAAGCCCCAAACCTTCCCTTCGCAAATCAATTAGATTCCTTAATTTTGCGCCCTATGGCAAAAACAGAAACTCCAGGCGAAAACGCCCAATTGAAAGATATCATCTCCCATGCGAAAGAGTATGGCTTTGTGTACCCGAGTTCCGAAATCTACGACGGCCTACAAGCAGTGTACGACTACGGAGCCTATGGGGTAGAGTTGAAAAACAACCTCAAGCGCCTCTGGTGGGAAAGTATGACCCGCGTGCAAGACAACATTGTCGGCATTGATGCGGCCATCTTTATGCACCCCACCACCTGGAAGGCTTCTGGCCACGTAGACTCCTTCAACGATCCCATGATCGACAACAAGGACAGCAAAAAGCGTTACCGCGCCGATGTGCTGGTAGAAGAACATGCCGCCGCCCTTGAAAAAGCTGGTCAAGCCGAAAAAGGCAAGGCACTGGTCGCTGCGCTTGCACGCCTACTCGAAGCCGAAGACCTTGCGGGTGTGCGTGACTTGATCACCAACGAAGGCATCAAATGCCCCATCTCCGGCACCTCCAACTGGACCGATGTGCGTCAGTTCAACCTGATGTTTTCCACCCAGGTGGGTTCTGTAGCGGAGGACTCCTCTACCATCTACCTACGTCCTGAGACGGCACAAGGGATTTTTGTCAACTTCCTCAACGTGCAGAAGACCGCACGCATGAAGGTGCCTTTTGGCATTGCTCAGATCGGCAAAGCCTTCCGTAACGAGATTGTGGCGCGTCAGTTTATCTTCCGTATGCGGGAGTTTGAACAAATGGAAATGCAGTTTTTCGTGCGCCCTGGCACCGAACTGGAATGGTACGAAAAGTGGGCCGCCACCCGAATGGCTTGGCACTTGGCCTTAGGTACGCCTGCTGACAAACTCCGCAAGCACCCCCATGAAAAGTTGGCCCACTACGCCAACGCCGCCATGGACATCGAGTACGAATTTCCATTTGGCTTCAAGGAAGTGGAAGGCATCCACTCCCGTACCGACTTTGACCTCAAATCACACCAAGAATATTCCAAAAAGAAGCAGCAGTACTTTGACCCGGAAATCAACCAGAATTACATCCCCTACGTGATTGAAACCTCCATCGGGGCAGATCGCTTGTTCTTGTTGACCCTCTGCAATGCCTACACCGAGGAGCATTCCG
>CAYNIK010000358.1:0-1891 GCA_964397145.1 uncultured Limnohabitans sp. | reverse complement strand
TCGGTGAATTGAGTAGCGGCTCGGCACTCTTGAGTGAAAACGGCTACTACACTGTCGATCGCCAAGGAGAAAAAATCAAAGTAGAAATACCCAAAGGGTTTATCAATAGTTTCAACTCCGAAGAGGCTTTCAGCAAGTTTATTGCTGTTCGCGTCCCTTTTGAAGTAGGCGCAGTAGAGCCAGGCACAGGTGCAGAGCAGGCGGGTATAGCCGCTGGGGATCAAATCATCGCGGTGAATGGCAGTCCGATCACCTATTTTGACGAAATGCAAGCTGCCCTACAGCAGGTTAAAAATCAAACCGTATCCTTGGTTCGTCGCAGAGGTGCGCAGGTAGACACCTTGAATGTGCCTGTATCAGCGGAAGCCAGAATTGGCATTGCGGTCAATCCACTTTTGGAGCCAGTACGAAGAGAGTATGGATTTATGGAATCCCTTTCTCGCGGAACTTCCCGGGCCTTTGGAGCGGTAATCGTGAATGCCAAAGCCTTAGGCAAAATGTTTACTGGCGAGGTTTCCACCAAAAATGTGAGTGGTCCAATTGGTATGGCAAAAATTTATGGCAACCAATGGGATTGGGTGAAGTTTTGGAGCATCACGGGCTTGATTTCTATGATTTTGGCCTTTATGAACCTACTTCCGATTCCAGCCTTAGACGGAGGTCACGTCGTATTTTTGCTTTACGAAATGGTCTCAGGCCGTGCACCTTCAGACAAGTTTTTGGAATATGCCCAAAAGGTAGGGATGGTTATTTTGCTCGGCTTAATGGTCTTTGCCATCGGTAACGATATTCTCAAACTGATCTTTTAGTAAGGCTGTCAAATTGGCCAACTCCTGGTTTGGCATTTCAATTGAGTCTTAGGAAAGAACTTGGATCTAGTCCAGGTTCTTTCTTTATTTTAGTTTTATCCTGACAGTTATCTGTCAATCTGTCTTTATGAGCCAATTCGAAAACTCTTTATTCCATAATTTAATGAACGGCGAGTTTGCCGGTGAAGGTGACTTGATTCAATTGATCACGGATGAAGAAGACGAGGTCAATTCCAAGGAAGCCTATGGAGAAGAGATTCCTATCCTGTCTGTTCGCAATACGGTTTTGTTTCCAGGGGTAGTCATTCCCATTACCGTAGGACGTCAGCGTTCGATTCGCTTGGTGAAGAAGGCACAAAAGGGTAACAAATACATTGGGGTCTGTGCACAGATCCAATCCAACCAGGACGACCCGAGTTGGGAAGACCTGTACCAGGTCGGCACCTTGGCTAAAATCATCAAGATGATTGTGCTTCCTGATGGAAATACCACGATCATTATTCAAGGAAAAAAACGCTTTGCCATACGAGAACAGGTCACTGATGATCCGTATTTCATGGCCAAAGTGGACTACTTGGAAGAAAATTTTCCGAAGAACTCCAAGAAAATCAAGGCGCTGGAAGAGTCGCTCAAGGAGGCGGCAATTAAGATCCTTCACCTCAATCCGGAGATTCCGAGAGAGGCTCAGGTAGCCTTAGATAATATTGACAATACCGCTTTTCTCACCCACTTTTTGTCCTCCAACATCAATGCGCCGGTGGAGTCCAAGCAACGACTCTTGGAAATCAACGATGGAGTGGAGCGTGCTACCCTGCTATTGGAATTTATGATGAAAGACATCCAGATGCTGGAGTTGAAGTCAGAAATCCATAAAAAGGTACACACCGACATCGACCAGCAGCAGCGGGATTACTTTCTCCGACAGCAAATGAAGGTGCTTCAAACGGAGTTGGGCGAAGAAGGGCCCGAAAAAGAAGTGGAAGACCTTCGTGCCAAGGGAGCCCTGAAAGCCTGGCCTGCCGAGGTAAAGAAGCATTTTGAGAAGGAGTTGGACAAGATCTTGCGCATCAACCCTTCTGCTG
>CAYNIK010000357.1:0-1894 GCA_964397145.1 uncultured Limnohabitans sp. | reverse complement strand
CGTTTTTGAGCAGCTATCGCTTAACGGAAGCAATGGTGCTGGATCAAGTCAAAGACATCCACAGTGAAAAGTTGGCTGATCTCTTGCAGCCCATGTATGGACAAAGCTATCCTTCTACGCATGCTTTTTTAAGTGCATATTCCTCCCATTTTGATTCGTACAATGAGGAGCTGAAAGCAAAGCAAGCCTGGGATCAAGTAATCTGGGACGATTATGGGTTTGCCTTGGCCAAAGCAGCTGGAGAAGGACCTGCTCGAACAAATCCCTGGACCAGTTTGGCCTTGTCGATAGGACTGGTGGTCCTGGGCGGAGTTCTGTTTCAGTTTGCCGGATCTGGTTCAGCACATACGAGTTTGGCACATACCGGCGTATTCCATTCTTCCCTCAAAAATAGAGGGGTATTAGGAATGCTTACGGGCACCTACCTGATTGGATTTTATGTGATTTTGTACTGGTTTCCAGCCTACCTCAGCCCATTGGTTTGGATGGTGGAGCCCATTGCTCAATTCTTGTCAGGGGGACCTGCCAGCCAGTGGTTTTTGTATGGCTTGGTGTATACCTTGGCGATAGCCGTGATGGGGATTCGAATGGTACTGAAGTACCGGGACAACAAGTACCAGCAGCTGCGAACGGCTTCGGTGGTATTCTTTCAAACCGCCTTTGCCTTCCTTATTCCTGAAGTCCTCGTTTTGTTGAATAAACCCTATTTTGATTTCAAGAATATCTGGCCTTTGGATTACGATTTCTTTTACGATTACCAGATAGACACCTTTTTGTCGAGTGGGGGAGTTGGACTTTTTATGTTGATCTGGGGGATATCGCTTATTGTACTAGGTGTGCCGGTGTTTACCTATTTCTATGGCAAGCGTTGGTACTGCTCCTGGGTATGCGGTTGTGGAGGATTGGCAGAGACCGTTGGGGATGGATTCCGACACCTGTCTGATAAGTCCCTGAAGGCCTGGCAATGGGAGCGTTGGATAATCCATGGGGTACTAGCCTTGGCTGTGGTGATGACCTCGTTGACTATCGTCAATTATTTTTCTTCTTTCAGTCTCTTGGGTCAGGTGACCAATCAATTGCATTCCTTTTATGGGTTTGCGATTGGATCTGCTTTTGCGGGGGTGGTAGGAACAGGTTTTTACCCTTTCATGGGGAATCGGGTCTGGTGTAGGTTTGGTTGTCCTTTGGCGGCCTATTTAGGTTTGGTTCAGCGATTTAAATCCAGATTCCGCATCACGACGAATGGGGGGCAGTGTATCTCTTGCGGCAATTGTTCTACGCATTGCGAAATGGGCATTGATGTGCGCGCATATGCACAGCAGGGGCAAAATATCGTTCGATCTTCTTGCGTAGGTTGCGGTGTCTGTGCGTCCGTATGTCCACGTGGCGTATTGAAGTTGGAAAATGGTCCCGAAGAGGGGCGTATTCACGAGTTTCCGATCCTTATCGGCAACGATTCGATTAAGTTAAGATCCTAAATGGTACTCCTGTATATCTGTGCTGGCCTCTATTTTTTGGGGATGGGTTTTATTTTCTTGTACAGCCTGGCGCAAGGTCATTTGTTGGTGTATTTCTTCAAGTTTCGAAAAAGGGAAAAGCAGGTTCCGCACCAAATCCCCAATCCTTGGCCAAAGGTCACCGTACAGCTTCCCATCTACAACGAATTGTATGTAGTCGAGCGACTGATTGATGCAGTAGCGAAACTCAATTATCCAAGTGAATTGCTTCAAATCCAGATTTTGGATGACAGCACGGACCAGACTTCGGGCCTGATTCAGACCAAATTGTTGGCTTTTCCATCTGTCAATTTTCAGTACCTCCACCGGACTAATCGGCAAGGATTTAAGGCAGGGGCTTTGCGAGAAGCCTTACCCTCGGCTGAAGGCGAGTTTGT
>CAYNIK010000356.1:0-1902 GCA_964397145.1 uncultured Limnohabitans sp. | reverse complement strand
TGATGCGACCACTAACAGGGTCAAAGTCAATAGAAAAGAAAGGGTATTTTTCATGGGTATGTAGAGTTTTTAGTATGCGAAACTAACAAAAAAAGCTGCGGGTTGTTTGGCTGTCAAATAAAAAGGCCCTCAACTGATTTTTGTCAGTAATTCACGGTGATTCATCTACTATCTTGACAGAGGGTAAATGAATCGAAAAGGTCAGTGAGCTAGGAATTTGGTTCCAAACCGAGCTGTATCTTTTGCTCAATTTTTCTTTTAATCCCGTGAAGTCGACTTACTTTTTTTACAACTATAAAATCAATTCTGTATGAAAAAATTAGAAAATACCTGTGCCCTTGTTACTGGAGCTGCTTCAGGAATAGGAAAAGCCATTGCCCTGCTATTTGCACAGGAAGGAGCCAAGGTGGTAGTGGCTGACCGAGATGCCGTCGCTGCTGAGGCGGTAGCCCATCAGATTCGCCAGCATGGGGGACATGCTTTGGGTTTGGCTTGTGACGTATCGGACCAGCAGCAAGTGGAGCGCCTCCTAGAAGCTACGCTGCAGGAGTACGGCAGCCTGGATGTGCTGGTCAACAATGCGGGCATCATGGATAATTTCATGCCCTTGGACAAAGTGACGGACGCCCTTTGGGAAAAAATCATGGGGGTAAATGTCAATGGCCCCTTTTACACCTGCAGGTTGGCCATCGTGCAGATGCTGAAGCAAGGAAAAGGTAGCATCATCAACATTGCCTCCGTGGGCGGCGTAGCGGGCGCCCGAGCTGGATTGGCCTACACCACCTCCAAACATGCTTTGGTGGGAATGAGCAAAAATATCGGTTTCATGTATGCCCAAAAGGGCATTCGGTGTAATGCCATTGCTCCAGGGGGAGTGAATACCCACATCATGGATGATGCTGAACCCGATCCGGAGGGAGCGTCTCTTTGCAGCAGCGGGGCTGGATCCATGCCTAGAATGGGTGAAGCCAATGAAATAGCCAAAGTAGCCCTGTTTCTTGCTTCCGAGGATGCTTCCTTTGTCAATGGAGAAACCCTCGTCGCAGATGGAGGATGGTTGGCGTACTAAGTGGACATTGTTCTTTCAGAATCATTCATTCGAATCGAAAATGAAGGAGTTAAACCAGAAAATAAGAAATAAGTAAAATTCCCTTTCTATCTTAGAAGGGACAAGCCTTCCTTCATTCTGGTAACTTCATCTTAACCTATGTCCTATTTTTCCCTCCGCGCACTCACCAAATCCTACGATTCACACCATGCTTTGCAAGAATTTAGTTTGGACTTAGCTAAAGGTGAGTTTGTCTCCATCATTGGTGAAAGCGGATCAGGCAAAAGTACCCTGCTCCGCATCGCGGCAGGCTTACTGACCCAGAGCGGGGGCGAGGTACTACTTGATGGGAAGAAAATTGAAAATCCTGCGGAAAAGTTGGTGCCCGGATACGATGAGATCAAACTGATCCATCAGGATTACCAACTCTTTCCCAATACCACAGTGGAGGAAAATATCACTCGTCCACTGTTGAATTACGAAGAAAAGTACCGGAAACAACGCGTAGCACACTTGCTGGATCGGCTTGGTTTGACTCCTTACAAGGATCGCCTACCACGGCAACTCAGCGGGGGTCAGCAGCAGAAGGTGGCTATCGCACAGGCGTTGGCAGTAGAGCCGGAGGTATTGCTCTTGGATGAACCTTTCAGCCATTTGGATGCCATTCAAAAGCGAAAATTGATTTCTGAATTAAAGGAATTGCTCCGGGAGATGGGGACCACGGTCATCTTTGTGACTCATGATCTGGATGATGCACTTTGGCTCACCGATTCCTTGGTGGTCCTTCAAAAAGGGAAAGTCACCCAAAAGGGAAATTCCAAGGCACTGTGTGAGCAACCCAAATCGAAGTATGT
>CAYNIK010000355.1:0-1909 GCA_964397145.1 uncultured Limnohabitans sp. | reverse complement strand
AACCCATGAAAAATCGTCGCGAGTTTCTTCAAAAATCAGTACTTGGAATTGCAGGTGTCCTGACAGCACCCACTTGGTTACAAGGAGCACCCGCCTTGATCAAATCCCTTGGCAAGCCAAACTCCTTGATCAATGGAGTTCAGATTGGATGTATCACCTACTCTTTCCGTTCCATGGCTGACCAAAGTGCGGAGGCTACGCTTCAATACGTGCTTGACTCGGGTATTTCATCCATTGAATTGATGGGGGATCCTGCGGAGAGTTTTGCCGGAATGCCTGCCCCTACCTTCAATCGTTCACGAATTTTTCAATTGGGCGGCAAGCAGCGGCGGGGAGAAGCACTCAGTGAAGACGAAAAAAAGGAACTTGCTGACCTCCAAGCCCAAAGTGCTGCCTTCAACAAAACCGTTGCCGAATGGCGCGCCAAGGCTGATATGAAGAAGTTTGAACAATTGGGCAAGATGTATAAGGATGCGGGTGTATCCATCTATGCCTTCAAGCCCAATGCTTTTGGTGCCAACAATTCAGATTTGGAAGTAGTCTATGGCATGCGAGCAGCCAAAGCCCTGGGCGCAAGTCATGTGACCTTGGAGCATCCCTCCAACGATGAGCAGACGATGCGATTGGGTAAGTTGGGTGAAAAAGAGCGCATGGCTGTGGGTTACCATGGACACGAACAAGAAACCTTTACTTTTTGGGACACTGCATTGGCTCAAAGTCCAGCCAATGGCTTAAATCTAGATGCTGGGCACTACATCGCTGCTGGCCATTCGGATTTGATTCCGTTAATCGAAAAACAGCAGTCCAGAATCTTAAGCATGCATACCAAGGATCGTAAAACTCCTGCCAATGGCAAGGGAAATGTAGCCTGGGGAACAGGGGATACACCGATTGGAGAGATGTTGCAATTGATGAAGAAAAAGAAATATGCCTTTCCTGCCACCATCGAACTGGAATACCAAATTCCTAGCGGTTCAAATGCGGTTACGGAAGTTCAGCGATGCCTGGAATTCTGCAGAGAAGCATTGAAATAAAAAAGGGGTTTATCCCCTTTTTTTTATGCCCAAACCCTATTCATGCCCTTCAGGCATCTTTTCTCCCGCAGGAACTGCGAAAGGTAGCCGATTGGATTTGGGAGGGATGGGACAAGTAGCAAATTCCGTATAGGCACAGGGAGGATTGTAGGCATAATTGAAATCAAGAATTGTCATACCCTTCCCATCTGGGGGATTCACGTAGAGGTAGCGACCTGTGGGATAGGTTTCCAAAGCAGAAGTCTCGTCAGAGAATAGCACAAAAAGTTTACCCAACTCATCCAAAACCAGAAGTTCAACTTGTTGTCCCTCTCGTTCAAACTGAAGTACACCAATCACCTTCCAAGTAATGAGTTGCCCCAATACATTGGGAATTTCAAGGGTTTGGTTGAATCTGGGTACCAACTTTGCAGTAAATCGATAGGCCGGATTGTAGTCAAAAGTGGGCGTTGGAGTGAAATTTTGAAGATTCGGATGATTTAGGTCACGCAATCGGAGTGCATATTTTCCGCCCCGCTGAATTATGGTCCATTTCCAATTTTTGTAATACACTCCTTCTCCAGTACCATAGGCAATGGGGTACACCAGGATTCTCTTGGACAGTGTGGCGTTGGACATTTTCTGAGAGGACGATTCGGTAGGTTCAAACCAAACCGAATCCTGCCCAAATTCAAACTTACCCAGCGTGGCAGATCCATTTTTTTTGGCAAAGCCAAGGGTAGTCCCACTCACATCTTCCAAATAGGGAGAATCAACTTCCATCCAATGCAAGCCAACCAAATTGAGCCATCCATCTTCTCCAGTCAACTCTACTTGTCTATTGAGTTTCCACTGCGCAAACTCCAATTCTTGAGCAAGTGAAATAGGTACAAAAG
>CAYNIK010000354.1:0-1911 GCA_964397145.1 uncultured Limnohabitans sp. | reverse complement strand
TTGACAATGCCGCGACCACGCAAAAGCCAAAAGTGGTCTTGGATGCCATTCAGAACTATTACGAAGTCGACAACTCCAACATTCACCGTGGCGCACACACCCTTGCGGATCGAGCTACACGGCAGTTTGAGGAGACCCGCGAAAGTGTACGCGCATATATTGGTGCTCGAGAGTCCGCAGAAATTATTTTTACTCGAGGAACAACCGAAAGCATCAACTTGATTGCCAAAACCTTCGGCTCGGCATTCATTCAAAAAGGGAATGAAATCATCATTTCAACCCTAGAACATCACAGCAACATTGTGCCTTGGCAGATGCTCTGTGAACAAAATGGAGCCATCCTCCGAGTTATCCCAATTACGGATGCTGGGGAACTGGTATGGGAAGAGTTTGAAAAACTCTTGAGTCCAAAGACCAAATTGGTCAGTGTGGTCCATGCATCCAATGCCCTGGGAACCATCAACCCAGTAAAACGAATAATCGATGCGGCTCATGCCGTAGGCGCCAAGGTTTTGCTAGATGGAGCTCAGTCTACTTCTCATCTGGATGTGGACGTACAGGCGCTCAATTGTGATTTTCTAGCTTTCTCCGCACACAAACTCTATGGGCCTACAGGACTTGGTGTCTTGTATGGCAAACGAGAACTTCTGGAAGCCATGCCTCCCTTCCTTGGAGGTGGAGAGATGATCCGAGAAGTAACCTTCGAAAAAACCACCTACAATACCATTCCTTTCAAATTTGAAGCGGGTACTCCGAGTATTGCTGAAGTGATAGCCTTCAAGCCGGCCTTAGATTTCATTACGGCTATTGGCAAGGCAAACATTCATCGTCATGAACAGGATTTACTACAGTACGTAGTAGAATTACTTCAAGATGTGAAAGGCGTAATTCCTGTAGGTACTGCTTCTGAAAAAGTAGCCGTATTTTCTTTCAATATTCAATCCATGCACCCCTTTGATGTGGGACAATTGTTGGATGCCAAAGGGATTGCTGTGCGTACGGGGCACCATTGCACCCAGCCCTTGATGCGCAGACTAGGATTAGAAGGCACCGTTCGTGCTTCTTTTGCTGCCTACAATACCCGATCCGAAGTGGAAGTATTTGCCCAAGCGGTCACCAAAATTGCTAGCCTAAAGAATAAATGAGCACGATCGCAGACATACAGAATGAAATCGTAGCCGAATTCGAGATTTTGGGTGATGACCGAGAATCCACCATCTTTTACATTATGGAATTGGGTGGTAATCTAGAACCCTATCCAGAGGACTTGCGTAAGGAAGAATACATCATCCAAGGGTGCCAATCGAAAGTCTGGTTGGTTGCAGAGGAAAAAGAAGGCAAGGTGCATTACCGAGCTGATAGCAACACAGACATTACCAAAGGCTTGATTTCCTTATTGATACGGGTTTTAAATCAACGGAGTCCAAAGGAAATCCTTGAGGCTGATTTGGATTTTATCCCACGTATTGGAATGGGAAATATTTTAGGAAGTCAACGATCCAATGGATTGGCATCCATGATTAACCAAATGAAGCGCTATGCCCTAGCATTTCAAACCAAGCAAAACGTCTAACATGAACGTCAACGAATCTTCTGATACTAGCATCCAGATTGAGAACCTTCGGGACAAGGTGGTTACTGCCATAAAGCTGGTCTATGATCCAGAAATTCCCGTGGATGTGTATGAGCTCGGATTGATTTATGAGATTAGCGTATACCCTGTCAACAATGTTTTTGTGTTGATGACCCTCACGTCACCCAATTGCCCCTCGGCTGAATTTATTCCTTCAGAAGTGAAGGAGAAAATTCAACAGATTCAGGGCATCAATCACGTAGAGGTAGAGGTTACCTTTGAACCTCCTTACACCCAAGACATGATGTCTGAAGTGGCCAAACTAGAATTAGGATTTC
>CAYNIK010000353.1:0-1913 GCA_964397145.1 uncultured Limnohabitans sp. | reverse complement strand
TCACCACAGCAGGATTTTGAGTGACGTTGACGCTACGAGACAAGATGGTCTGCAGACCAGATACAATCTGCGAAGCGGTTACAATCGGATCTACCCCAGACCAAGGCGAAGCGCCGTGTGCCTGGGTACCGTGCACGATGATTTCCAAGTTGTCCACAGCAGCTTGGGCAGGTCCAGAGCGGTAGCCAATCTTGCCTACCTCGGTTTGTGCGGAGATGTGCAAGCCAAAGATGGCGTCCACATCCTTCATTACCCCTTCAGCCACCATTTGCTTGGCACCCCAGGAAGTCACTCCCGGTTGGTAGATGCCCTCTTCGGCAGGTTGGAATATAAATTTGACGGAACCTTCCAGTTGAGACTTCATGCTAGCCAAGACCTCTGCTACACCCATCAAAATGGCCACGTGGCTATCGTGCCCGCAGGCATGCATCACGCCGGTTTGCTGTCCATTGTAGGTAGCGGTGACGGTGGATTTGAAAGGCAGGTCTACGCGTTCAGTCACAGGCAAGGCATCCATATCGGCACGCAGGGCGACCATGGGTCCTGGCTTGCCCCCACGTAGGATACCCACTACTCCGGTAGTGGCAACCCCTTCCTGCACTTCAATGCCCAAGGAGCGCAAGTGATCGGCTACTTTTTTGGCAGTGCGGGTTTCCTCGTTGCCGAGTTCTGGGTGCTGGTGGATATCGCGTCTCCAGTCAATGACTTTGGTTTCGATGGCTGCAGCCTTTTGATCGATGCTGGGACGTAGTTTGCTTTGGGCAATAGCCGTACTGCTCAAGAGCAACAGGGGAAGGAGTATTTTTTTCATAGTCTGTAGTGGGGTTGGTGGGTATGAATCAGTTCAAAACTAAATCATGGATCGGAATTTGCACGAAATTTTGGATAAAGCCTAGGTTTGCAGAACTTTTCGGTGGAAAATGGCTTTACTAGGAGAAACATACTTTCGATGGAATTAAAAAATAAAGTAGCCGTGGTCACGGGCGTAAGTAAAGGACTCGGTTTGGAAATCGTCAAGCTCCTGCTTGAAAAAGGGGTAATCGTAGCGGGCTGGGGAAGAAACCAACCGGATTTTACCCATCCCCATTTTCACTTCTTCTCCTGCGATGTGGCGGATGAAGCACAAGTCGCCCAAGCCTACACCGATACGGTAGCCGCTTTGGGAGCAGACATCCGAATTTTAGTCAACAATGCCGGATTTGGAGTAGCTGGACCCCTAGAAAGTATGTCCACTGCAGATTGGAAATCCATGTTCGATACGAATGTGCACGGTATCTTTTACACCACCAAACGACTTATTCCTGCTATGAAAGCCGCAGACGAAGGGCATATTCTCAATGTGGCCTCCATCGCTGGGCTCAATGGCGTGGCCAACTTTGCGGGCTATGTGGGTACCAAACATGCTGTACGCGGCATCTCCCACTCCCTCTACATGGAACTTCGAGACTTTGGCATCAAGGTGTCGACCATCTATCCAGGATCCATCCAAACCCACTTCTTCGATGACATTCCAGGCATGGATGCCCACGAACACATGATGCGGGCGGAGGACGTGGCACAAACTGTCGTGCAGACCCTCGAAACGCATCCCAACTATTTTGTGGTGGATGTGGAGTGCCGTCCACTTCGTCCAAAAGGAAAAAAATAAAATATGATTATCCGCAATCATGCCAGTGGGGTAAGACTTGTTTAAATTACTGCGGATAATCGTCGACAGACGACTGTCCACAGTCCACCGCTCACCTAATTGAACTTCAACCCCTATTTTCTCTCGTTACTGGTAACAAAGCGGATAATCAGAAACTAGCATACCTGAAAAATCACCTTTGTCGTTCTAAGGGCAATCTGTATTTTTGTGCCTACTCGATTTGCATTGAATCGCCCCCGCATGTCTCTCCAAGTTTCTCAGCTCA
>CAYNIK010000352.1:0-1913 GCA_964397145.1 uncultured Limnohabitans sp. | reverse complement strand
TTTTCTCAATCCGCACCGGTGGAATGTAATCGTCCTGTAGGGGAAGATTTTCGAGGTTAATTGGTTTCCAATTTTCCTTTATTCCATAATCATCTCGTAAAAAATCATCCGAATCTTGGAGTTTGAGTCGCTCTGCCTTTCTCCTTGCAAGTTTTCGGAAGAGTTCGGTAAAGGAATTGAAAGAAACGTTCTGCGTCACAGAAGCACCATAAGAAAGCACATTTTGGGACAGCGAAAGTGAAGTAAAGGTGTTGAAATTGTTTCTATTGAATATTCGAAGTCGGTAGACCCCATCCTCCGTAATCAAGTATTCCGCCTGCCAATCGCCAATGATGGAGGCCGCACTAGCTGTGCCATTGTTGTCAGTAAAGCCCCCATCTCGAGAAACCCGAAGTCGGCCGTCGAGGAAGGTCCGTGCCACACTGATTTGGAAGTTTTCGAGTGCATTCTGATCTAGGGTCGCCAAGTCAATCGATACTTCCAGGTTTTTATCCAACTGCCCCATAAATCGGTTGATTTGGGAAGATAGCAGATTTCCTAGGCTCGAGGAAAGCGTAGAACCACCGGAAAACTGTCCTTCTGGGGAAAGGCTTTGTGCAACAATGACCGAGAATACCTGCCGATTCATCTCTTGCTCATCGGCGGCCACCCGATTCTGGAACGCAGAAATGGTCGTTTGTACATCCCCACTGGAAGGGAAGGCGCTGAAGTCAAATCCAAATTTGAAGGTGGGTGAAAGGAGCTCCCCTTGAAGGTCCATCAACACTTTCACAGGGAACCTTCTGCGCATCTGGCTATTTTCCTGATCGGTGCTATTTGTGTTCAATAAAGGCTGGAGGGACACATTTTCCTCGTAGCTGGCTTTCAGGTTCATGACGCCGGTGTAGGGGTCTCCATACCAGGTAATTCTTCCACCCGGTTGGACGATAAACTGCTTTTTCAATACGTTGTAGAGGGAGAAATTATATTTTCCTTCCACAATGTCGTAGTTGCCGGCAAGTGAAAAATTACCTTGCGTGTCCACATTCATATTGAGCGTACCTCTACCTCTACCTTCAATACTTTCTTCCGTTCTTGGGTCAATGATGATCTCTGTGAATGCATCGGGTGTGATGTCCAGAATAAAGTTCATCCGGATATTTTCAATCTCCAATCGCTTGACTTCCTCTGCTAGGGCGCGGATTCGTACCGTATCTTGTACGTTGATGACTTGAATGAAGTCTTCTTGGAATTGTTCCTTGGAACTCGTCAAAGGGATAGAAATTCGGGTATTGGGCTGTGAAGTCACGCGGGCATTCACATCCAGGTTGCTTGTACTTCCTTTGATTGCAAGGGTACCGGTAGCATAGGCCGTTCCAAAGAACAGTTCGTTGTCTTTGGCACTTGTATTCAGAACCTGAAAATTGTTCAACTGGGAGTTGATGTCGAAGAAAATGGAAGAGAATCCTTGGTGATTGAGTCCTCCAGTAAATGTGGCGCGGTTGCCGTTTCGATCCCTCAAGGCTAGATCTTGAAAGCTAACTTGGGTAGGACGGAAAAGCAGGCTTCCATCCAATTGGTAGGAGGTGTTCAGGTAATTGATGCGTATTTTTCCCTGCTCCACACGTGTACTGCCGATCAATTCTGGTCGATCCAGATTCCCTTGGAGTTGCAGGTTGCCCGATAAGGTTCCCCCTAGGTTGGAAATGTATTTGGACAGGAAGGGCTCAAAAATAACGAGGTTGGCTTGGGTCAGTTTGGCATCAAAGTCTAAGTTTTTGGAGTCTAGGTCTACGGTACCATCAATGGCAATTTTTTTCTGTTCATTGAAAAAGTTTTCCAAGTTGAGTCTCAAGTTTCGTTCTTCCATGGCTGCAGAGAGGTCCACTTCTCCAATTGGAAAATCGTTGATTTCTAGGCCTTCCACATGGAGC
>CAYNIK010000351.1:0-1915 GCA_964397145.1 uncultured Limnohabitans sp. | reverse complement strand
CCAATAATCTTGGAAACAGTTTCCTTGATCTCCTGGATCAGGTTTTCCTCACTGCGGTTGCTTAGGTCACAAATCACGTAGGCATAAATGCCTTGCCCTTTGACCTCATGTGGATAGCCGACTACTGCAGATTCAATGACTTTGGGATGTTCGTTGATCGCATTTTCTACCTCTGCAGTCCCCAGTCGATGGCCAGAGACGTTGATGACATCGTCTACCCGACCCAAGATGCGGTAGTAGCCATCGTGATCCCGTTTGACACCATCACCGGTGAAATACTTGTTTTTGTAGGTAGAAAAATAGGTTTGCTTGCAGCGCTCGTGATCCCCGTAGGTAGTGCGGATCATGGAGGGCCAAGGGAAGTTGATGCAGAGGTTGCCCTCCACTGAATTGCCGCGTAACTCATTGCCTTCGGCGTCCACAATGCTGAGTTGGATTCCCGGTAAAGGAAGGGTCGCATAAGCGGGCTTGGTGGGCGTGATGCCTGCAAGGGGAGAGATGAGAATTCCACCTGTTTCGGTTTGCCACCAAGTATCGACTATAGGGCATTTTCCCTTGCCGATATGGGTATGGTACCAATGCCAAGCCTCCTCATTGATAGGTTCACCCACAGAGCCGAGGACCTTTAGTGAACTTAAATCATAATTTTCAATTGGTTCCGTACCGAAGGCTTGAAGGGCTCGGATGGCGGTAGGGGCGGTATAAAACACATTGACGTGGTGCTTTTCTACTACTTCCCAGAATCGTCCTGGATGTGGATAAGTGGGTACGCCTTCAAACATCAGCGTGGTTGCGCCTGCTAGAAGGGGGCCATAGACGATGTAGGAGTGTCCCGTGATCCAGCCGACATCAGCTGTACACCAGTACACATCTCCTGGAGTATATTGAAAAACATTTTCAAAAGAGTATTTGGTGTAGACCATGTAGCCTCCGGTGGTATGTACTACGCCTTTGGGCTTGCCGGTAGAGCCAGAAGTGTAGAGGATAAAGAGCATGTCTTCGCTGTCCATCTCAGCCGCTTTGTGGAGGTCGGATTGTCCTTCCAGGACTTCATTCCACCAGTAGTCGCGACCTGCTTTCATGGCGGTTTCTTGTCCGGTACGGCGGTATACGATGACGGTTTCAACGGGCGCTTTTTCCAAGGCCTCGTCTACGATCTCCTTGATGCTAATTTTTTTATTTCCCCGGTAGTTGCCGTCTGATGTCAAAATGGCTTTGGCTTGACAGTCCAGAATTCGGTCTGCTAAGGAACTACTTGAAAATCCGGCAAAAACCACGGAATGGATGGCGCCGATGCGTGCACAGGCCAGCATAGCGATGGCAGCTTCGGGGACCATGGGCATGTAGATGATTACTCGATCGCCTTTGTCGATGCCTTTGGCTAGGAGTGCGTTTGCAAATCGGCACACCTCCACAAAAAGTTCGCGGTAGGTGAGTGTGCGACCTTGCTCCTGCGGCTCATTGGGCTCCCAGATGATGGCGGGTCTATCGCCTAAGGTGTAGAGATTTTTCTCAAAGATATTTTCCGTGATGTTGAGTTTTCCATCCACAAACCAACGCACATCGGGTTCTTCAAAATTCCATTGGAGGACTTTCGACCAGCGTTTTTTCCAATGAAAAGAATCTGCGATTCTAGCCCAGAATTCTTCGGGTTGGGCTACACTTTTTTGGTACTCGTGAAAGTACCCACTCAGGGTATGTAATCGATCACTCATGGGTTGATAAATGTAAGTTGTGAATCAATGGTCATAAGCTTTTCCTGCACCTTTTGGAATTCGGATTTCTTGGATGAGTTCCTGAACATTTTTGGGCGGTGGAGGGGTAAGGTAGGAGACACCAAAGCAAACCAAGAAGTTGAGCGCCATCCCGAGTGAACCAATCCCTTCGGGGGAGATTCCCCACCACCAGTGGTCAG
>CAYNIK010000350.1:0-1915 GCA_964397145.1 uncultured Limnohabitans sp. | reverse complement strand
GTATCGGTGATCAAAGACCAGTTGTTGTGCTTGCCACTGCCGTTCACGCCCGCAAATGGCTTTTCGTGGAACAAGACCTTGAAGCCATGCTTCTCCGCTACCTTGTCCATCACATCCATCAAGAGCTGGTTGTGGTCTACCGCCTTGTTGATTTCTTCAAAAATAGGGGCTACCTCAAACTGTCCAGGCGCCACCTCGTTGTGACGGGTAGATACGGGAATACCCAACTTGTGTGCTTCCACCTCAAACTCCATCATGTAGTCCTTCACACGGGTAGGGATGGAACCAAAATAGTGGTCTTCCAACTGCTGTCCACGTGCCGGGGTATGTCCAAATACCGAGCGTCCTGCCATCACCAAGTCGGGACGGGCGGCATACAAGGCCTTGTCAATTACAAAATATTCTTGTTCGATCCCCAAAGAAGGAGACACCTTGCGTACATCACGGTCAAACAACTGGCAAATCGCCACTGCTGCCTCGTTGATGGACTCCATGGATTTCAAAAGTGGGGTCTTGTAATCCAGCGCCTCTCCGGTGTAGGACACGAAAATGGTTGGGATGCACAAGGTCTTCTCGAACACGAAGATCGGTGAAGATGGATCCCATGCGGTGTAGCCTCTTGCTTCAAAGGTGGAGCGGATACCGCCGTTCGGAAAGGAAGACGCATCAGGCTCCTGCTGCACAAGCGCAGATCCTTTGAATTTTTCCATGCCCGCATACATGTCAAAGAAGGAATCGTGCTTCTCCGCTGTGGTGCCGGTCAAAGGCTGAAACCAGTGCGTGTAGTGGGTCACACCCTTTCCAATCGCCCAGGTCTTCACTGCTGAAGCAATCTCTTCGGCAGTAGCTGGATCAATTTTCGATCCCTTGTCGATGGCTTCCATCACCTTTTTGAATACGGAAGGAGCCAAGGTTTCTTTCATTTGCTGGGTTCCAAACACGTTGGTCCCGAAGTAATCGGAAATCTTCGAAGAAGGTGGGGTGACATGGATTCGAGGTCTTGCCTGAACCATCGCCAATGCGCTTTGTCTGAGTGTTGCCATGGAAAAAGAGAGGGGGTTTGAAATTATCCCTACAAAAATAGAAATTTTTGCTAATTTTTTAGCAACTGGGTATTTTTTAAGGTGATTTTTCTAAATTTTTATTGATTTTAAATTTTTAAGCCTCTTTTTGAGCCAAAAATTGGAAAATATACGTTTTTTAAGGACTTCACTTGAGGAATTGTAAAAACCTTCGGATTGCC
The DNA here is from genome assembly GCA_964397145.1 of uncultured Limnohabitans sp. Classification (GTDB taxonomy): domain Bacteria; phylum Bacteroidota; class Bacteroidia; order Cytophagales; family Cyclobacteriaceae; genus Algoriphagus. The sequence continues at coordinate 672 of CAYNIK010000350.1, read as the reverse complement.
TACCTTTGCAATTGAAATCAGTTCCACTCTTGCTGTGAAGAAAGTTGCTTTTTATACCCTGGGTTGCAAGCTCAATTTCTCAGAAACGTCGACCATTGCGCGACAGTTTGAGGAAAAGGGCTTCCTGAAAGTTGACTTTCAGGAAAATCCGGACATCTACATCATCAATACCTGTTCGGTTACCGAAAACGCAGACAAGAAGTGTAAGAAGCTGGTTCGCGAGGCGAAAAAAATCTCCCCAGACTCTTTCGTAGCGATTATTGGCTGCTACGCACAGCTAAAGCCAACAGAAATCGCAGAGATTGAAGGCGTAGATGCCGTACTCGGCGCCGCCGAAAAATTTCGATTGCTGGAATTACTGGATGGCTTTGCGAAGGAACAAGAAACCAAAGTACTCGCCTCTGAGATCAGTGCAGCCACGAGTTTCGAAACTGCCTTTTCCATCAATGACCGCACGCGAACCTTCCTCAAGGTACAGGATGGCTGCAATTACGGTTGCGCCTTTTGTACCATTCCCCTCGCTCGGGGAAAAAGCCGGAGCTCCAGCATCGCTCAGGTACTGGATGCAGCCCGCGCCATTGCAGCAACCGAAGTGAAGGAAGTAGTCTTGACGGGGGTAAATATTGGAGACTTTGGCATCGTAGAGGGCAAACGGGAAGAACGCTTTGCTGA
>CAYNIK010000349.1:0-1917 GCA_964397145.1 uncultured Limnohabitans sp. | reverse complement strand
AATATTTATTAATTGATTGATTATCAATGGGTATTCGGTTTTCAAGAAAAACTTCATGTGAACAAGACTTTTTTTCTCGAAAAAATGGATTCGCTTGAGATTTTTTCTCGCGTAGATCCTAAATGGCTTAACTGCCTTCTTGGTCAAGGAGATACACCAGTGCAGCCATGCCCGCTGCTCCCAATTCCAGCTCCCGCTTATCCACTGCTTCAAAGACATCTGCCTCCGTGTGGTGGTAAATAAAGTACTTCTGAGAATCAGGGAGCAGACCAATTAATAGGGTACCCTGATCACGAAGCGGACCAATGTCTGCTCCTCCACCTGCTTTTTGTAAGTTCCACAACTGGTAGGGGCGCAACAACTCCGCCCATGAGGCCAACTTTGCCCGCTGTGCTTCTGTACCCGTGGAAGAAAATCCGATGGGCAAAAATCCACCTGAATCGGACTCAATCGCCGCAATGTGCTTTTCTCCTCTTTCCTTAGCCACACGTGCATATTCCTGACCGCCACGCAAGCCATTCTCTTCGTTCATCCACATCACCGCTCGTAAGGTGCGCTTGGGTTTCCATCCCAATTGCTTGTATAAACGAAGCACCTCAATTCCCTGCATGCAACCTGCACCATCATCATGAGCCCCTTCTCCTACATCCCAAGAGTCTAAGTGACCGCCTACCGCAATGATTTCTTCAGGTTTTTCGGTACCACGAAGTTCACCAATCACATTGTAAGAGAGCTTTTCAGTTTTCATCTCCCCATGGGACTCCAAATACACTTGCAAATCGGATTGATCTGCAAGCAGGCTGCTGAGCAGCTCCGCATCTTGAGTACTGATCGCCAAAGCCGGTATCGCAGGCACATTGGGTGCATAGCGTTGGTTGCCGGTATGTGCATAATCATCGACCCGATTGTTCATCGAACGCACAAGGACACCAATAGCCCCTAATTTGGAAGCCTCGGCAGCTCCCGAACTTCGCTGGCCAACAGCCCCTGAATACGCCTCAAAGGCGTCCACCTTGGTAGGATCCATCGGCCCATTGAAAAAAACAATCTTCCCCTTTACTTGAGTACCCATGCCTTGCAGTGCAGCCAAACTCTTGACTTCAATTACTTGTCCCAAGAGACCATTAGGACCAGTACCATTCGTGTTTCCTAATGCCAAAGAAGTCAGTTCTACCGATCCATGTTTTTTTGAATTCACCACCCGCACTACATCTTTTCCTCCACGCTCCCAATGGGGCACCATGACCGGTTGCAAGTACACCGTGTCAAAACCATAACTTTCCATCAACTGCTTGGTCCATTCTACAGCAGCGGCTGCACCAGGAGAGCCGGAAAGTCGATTTCCTATTTCCTTACAGAGGTAACGGAGATTTTCATACGTATGCCCTGAAGAGAGTTCCGTATCGTAGATTGTTTTTAATCGAGCTTCGTGGCCTTGTCCGAATCCGAGCATAGGCAAAAAGAAGAGGATCCAAAGTACTTTTTTCATCGTATGATCAATTTTTCCTTAAGGTAAAAAATGAAGCCCAAATAGAGGCAATTTTTTTACCATTGGAAAATCTACTTTGTCTCACATCCCTGATTTTTATTTAAAACACTTTTTTGTGAACTTCGTTAAATACAAGGCCTCCTGTATGAATCTATGGGAGGTCAACCTATTTTCAATCCTTAAAACCAATTCTTATGAAACTAATTGCTACACTAGCACTAGGGTTAAGCACCCTTTTTGCAGCAGCCGAATTTGTCGCTCCTGCGACAGTCAACAAAGCAGAAAGCCAAGTTCGCTGGGAAGCGTCCAAGGTGACCGGCACCCACTGGGGCTATGTACCCTTGAAAAATGCTACGCTGGATTACAGTGGTGGAAAAATTAAAGGAGGATCTTTTGACATGGACATGGTCAACTTGACCGTGGAAGAC
>CAYNIK010000348.1:0-1918 GCA_964397145.1 uncultured Limnohabitans sp. | reverse complement strand
AAAACGAGGTAATCGCAGTCATTGGATATGGGGTGCAAGGCCCAGGCCAAGCGCTAAACCTTCGTGACAACGGCTTCAACGTAATTGTGGGTCAGCGAAGTGGTTCCAAAACCTGGGACAAGGCCATCGCCGATGGATGGGTGCCAGGCGAAACGCTGTTTGAAATTGAGGAAGCTTGTTCTCGTGGAACTATCCTTCAGTTTTTACTATCCGATGCTGGGCAAATCGCCTTGTGGCCTACCCTGAAAAAACACTTGACCCCTGGCAAAGCCCTTTACTTTTCCCATGGATTTGGAATCACTTACAAGGAAAAAACCGGAATCATTCCTCCAGCAGATGTGGATGTGATTTTGGTTGCACCTAAAGGTTCTGGTACCTCCTTGAGAAGAATGTTTGTGGAGGGCAGAGGACTTAATTCTTCTTACGCCATTTACCAAGACGGAACTGGCAAAGCCAAAGACCGCGTCATTGCCTTAGGTATCGGTGTGGGTTCAGGCTACTTGTTTGAAACGGACTTCTACCGTGAAGTAACCTCAGATTTGACCGGAGAGCGTGGTACCTTGATGGGAGCCATCCAAGGAATTTTTGCAGCTCAGTACGAGGTGCTCCGAGCCAATGGACATACCCCCTCTGAAGCTTTCAACGAGACCGTAGAAGAATTGACACAGTCTTTGATGCCTCTAGTGGCTGAAAATGGAATGGACTGGATGTATGCAAACTGTTCCACTACGGCACAGCGCGGTGCATTGGACTGGTGGAAGCCCTTCCGTGATGCGACCAAGCCGGTATTTGAAGCTTTGTATCAGTCTGTGAAATCTGGAGCAGAAGCTCAAAAATCCATTGATTCGAATTCTAAGGCGGATTACAGAGTGAAACTAGAGGCTGAACTTGCCCAACTTCGTGAATCCGAAATGTGGCAAGCAGGCGCCGTGGTGCGCAAGTTGAGACCTGAAAATAATTAATGTACCCAAACCCAAAAGGTCATGAGTGAAAAGCTATGGATATTTGACACCACGCTGCGGGATGGGGAGCAAGTTCCTGGATGTCAGCTGAATACTCAAGAGAAAATCATTGTTGCTAAGGCGCTTGAAGAACTCGGAGTTGACATCATTGAGGCTGGATTTCCAATTTCAAGCCCCGGTGATTTTAATTCAGTGATTGAAATATCGAAAGCCGTTTCAAATCCAATCATCTGTGCCCTCTCTCGTGCTGTGGAAAAGGACATTGAGGTAGCAGGCGCGGCCCTTCAATACGCCAAAAGAGGCCGTATTCATACAGGAATAGGCGTTTCACCTTACCACATTCAGTACAAGCTTCGCTCTACTCCTGAAGACATTATCCGGAGAGGGGTAGCTGCGGTTAAATTTGCCAAGCGATTCGTGGAGGATGTGGAGTTTTATGCAGAAGATGCAGGACGTGCTGAGGCAGATTTTCTCTGCAAAATCATCGAAGAAGTGATCAAGGCAGGAGCTACCGTGGTGAATATTCCCGATACCACGGGGTATTGCTTGCCGGAACAATACGGTGCCATCATTGGTGGCCTAAAAAACCGAGTGCCAAATATTGACCAGGCAATTATCGCCACCCATTGCCACAATGACCTAGGCATGGCAACCGCCAATACCGTAGCGGGAGTCCAGCAAGGTGCCCGGCAAGTAGAGGTGACCATTAATGGTATCGGAGAGCGTGCCGGCAACACCTCCATGGAGGAGGTAGTGATGGCCATCAAATGCCATCAGTCCATTCCCGTTTACACGGACATTGTTACTCCAAAAATTTACCACACCAGCCGCCTGGTGTCCAAATTGATGAACATGCCGGTGCAGCCCAACAAGGCAATTGTGGGAAGAAATGCGTTTGCGCACTCCTCAGGAATCCATCAAGATGGGGTCTTGAAGCATCGTGAAAATTACGAAAT